>CAZYTN010000016.1:0-5718 GCA_964650115.1 uncultured Sulfuritalea sp. | reverse complement strand
GCCAGGTCGTAGGCGATCTTGAGGCAGCCGCAGGCCACCAGCGGTGCCGCCAGCCAGCCGGCGGCAAACAACGCGCCGCCTAGCGACGGGCCGAGGGCAGCCGCCAGACTGCGCGGCACGGCTGTAAATCCGGCGGCGGCAATCCGCTCCGCCGGGGTGACCACCGCCATGACGTAGGCCGAACGGGCCGGCACGTCCATTTGCGAGAGGGCGGCGCGCAGCAGCAGCCAACCCAAAGCCAGGCCGGCGCTCGGCGCGAATGCGGCGAGGATGAGAAACACGCTGGACGGAATGTGGGTGCATACCATGGTGTTGAGCAAGCCGATGCGCCGCGCTACCGATGGTGCGACAAGCTGCGACGCCGCACCCAGCAGCCCCGCCCAGAAGAAGAAGGCCCCTGCCGCGGCAAGCGAAAACCCGAAGCGCTCGAACAGCCACAGCGCGAGCAGCGAATTCACGATCAGCCCGCCGGCAAATGCATCTACCGAAAACAGCGCGGCAAGTCGGAACACGATGGCACGCGACGGTCCCAGCGGCGCTGGCGCCGCGATCCGCTGCGTCGCCGGCTGCTGCGGCAGCCGCGCATACAACAGCCAGACCAGGGCGCCGACGCCGCCATAGGCGACGAACATACAGCGCAACGCCGCCAGGCGGTCGACGCCAGCGCCCGCCAGCAGATCCGGCACCGCGGCCGCGAGTGCACCGATCGCCGCGCAAAGCGCCCCCGTCAGACTGTAGTTCGCAAACACCCGGACCCGCCCCTCGCCCTCGGCCGCCAGCGACAGGCGCGCATGCTCCAGCGGCAGGAATACGCTGACATCGCCCCCGCTCGGATTCAGCGTGCCGACGAAGGCCACCAGCAGCAGCGGCCAGAAGTCCGACAGGCCGGCGAAGCCCAGGCCAGTCGCCGTCATCAGCAAGGCCGCGGCCAGCAGCAGGAAGCGCGGCGAGGCATGATGTCCCCAGGCACCGAGCGCCAGCGTCGCCAGCGCCGAACCGAGCAGGGTCGCCGTGCTCAGCAGTCCGACATGCCAGAGATCGTAGCCCAGCGCCAGCAGGTAGGCCGGCAACAGCACCGCAACGTAACCGTCGACGAAAGCGCGCAGGCCGCGGGCAAGCAGCAGCCGGCGAACGTCCTTCAATGGAACCGGATCAGTCATCGCACGTCTGGCTTGCCACTCACAGGATCAATGTTGGCCGACGCTGGTAACGCAATGCGAAAAACGCTGCCGTGGCCCGGTGCACTGCTGACCTCGATGCGCCCGCCATGGGCCTCTACCGCCCAGAGGGCAATCGCCAATCCGAGGCCGAAGCCCCCTGCCTCGCGACTACGTGCCGGATCGATTCGGTAGAAACGGTCGAAAATGCGCCCGCGATGCTCCTCGGCGATGCCCGGTCCGCGGTCGACGATAACAACTTCAGCCGTGCCGCCGTTGCTTCCGGCGCGGACGCCGATCGTCGCGCCCTCGGGGCTATATTTGATGGCGTTGTCGATAATGTTGATGAGTGCTTGGCGCAGCACCGTCCGATCTCCGAAAATGCCAAGCGATTGAACCGAGACATCCAGCCGTTGCCCCTTCTCGTCGGCGAGGACGTGAAGCTGCTGGACGGTATCGGCGGTTAGTTCGCCCAGGTCGATGGGTTCGCGTCGCAGGACCAGCCGGCCGCCATCGGCTCGCGCCAGGGTAAGCAGTTCCTCGACCAGCCGGGTGAGACGGTCCGCCTCTTCCAGCATGGCGCCAATGGTATCGCGGTAAACCGCCTCTTCGTGACGGTCGCGCAAGGCGACTTCTCCCACGCTGCGGATCACGGTCAACGGCGTGCGCAATTCATGGGAGGCATCGGCGGTGAAGCAGCGCAATTGTTCGAATGATCGCTCCAGGCGCGAGAACAGGTCGTTGAAGGTGGCGGCGAGCTGGCCCAGTTCGTCGTGAGGATTGCTCACCGGGAGGCGGGCATCGAGCCGCGCCGCCGAGATTGAACGCGCCTCCTCGGTGATTCGCATAACGGGGGCCAATACCTTGCCGGCCAGCCAATGGCCTGCCAGCACGGCAATACCCACTATCAGGGGCAGTCCAAGGGCCAGTACCCAGAACAGGGAAGCCAGTTCATGCTCGATCTGGTCCTCGGCATACGCGGCGCGGATGACGGCACGCTCGCCAGCGACGTCGACCTCCACTTGAAGTACGCGCAAGGGGATGCCGCTCGGCATTCGTATCGTGGAAAAACCCGACTGCCGCGGCGAGAAAGGTAGTGGCTCCGGCGTGGCTCCCCGCGCGTATCCGCCGAGGGACAACTTGACCAGAGTGCCATCGGCGCGATGGACATCGATCCACAAGACGTTGGCGAGCGGCTGGTAGTCTACGGTGCCTTCATGGAGCGGGCGCCACAGTAGTTCGCCGGATGCGCCCCGGGTCAGGGATCGCTCGGCGATCTCGACCTCCTGATCCAGCCGGTGATCGATCTCGGCGAGAAAACGCTCATGCACGGCCAGATAGACAAAACCCGCATAAATCAACAACAGCAGGCTCAGGGTGGCCGCATAGCCCATCGAAAGGCGAGTTCGAATACTCAACGCACGCGATGAACCCGAGGCGATCTTCACGGATAATCGTCATGCGGCAATTGCTCTCGCAGCATGAAACCAACTCCGCGCAAGGTGAAGATAAGCTTGGGCCGGCCATCGATGTCGATTTTCTTGCGCAAATGGGCAATGTGTACGTCGATGACGTTATCCAGTGGCGTTGCCCGCTGCACCTCGCGCCAGACATCCCGTGCCAGCATTTCCCGCGAGATGGCCCGTCCCTGGTGCAGCATCAGGTATTCCAGCAGGTCATACTCTTTGGTCGTTAGCTCGACGAGCGTCCCCGCCCGCGTTACCCGGCGCGTGACCCGGTCGAGATCGAGATCGGCGGCTACCAGGCGCAGCGCATCGGGGATTCGCGCCCGTCTCGACAAGGCACGCAGACGTGCCAGCAGTTCCTCGAAAGCGAAGGGCTTGACCAGGTAGTCGTCGGCGCCTAGATCAAGACCCCGCACCCGATGTTCCACGGCGTCGCGGGCGGAAAGGATGAGGACCGGCGTTGCATGCCCCTGCGCACGCATTGCCGCGAGGATTTCAAACCCGTCGCGGCCGGGAAGCATCAGGTCGAGGATCATCAGGTCGAACACCCGCGAGGTGGCGAGGAAGAAACCATCCTCGCCGCTCGTCGCCAGGCTTGCCTCGAAACCTTCTCCTTCCAGACCGCGCTTCAGTGCCTGGCCGATCTTCTCTTCGTCTTCGACAATCAGTATGCGCATGATCGACGCGGTTCCATTTTCGAGACCGCGATCGATCCGGCCGAGATCGTCCGCTCCGTCACTTGCGCGCAGCGGTTTTCACGGCCTTTGTGGCGAGCACTCGCGCCTGCGCAACGTAGGCCATGGCCTTTTCCTGGTTGTGGAAACTCAGGCTGCCGTCGAGCAGGACGATGTTGATTTTCGCATGTGCCTCGTCGGCCAGTTTCAAGGCTTTCGGATTGCCAGTATTCACCCTGGCCAGCAACTTCTCCACCGCATCGATCTCGGCCCGGATCGTCGATTGCTTCTGCTTGAGGATGATATCGAGCGTGTTGGTATCGAATGCCGGCGCCTGAACACCGCTGGGCAGCTTGCGCCCCGCGCCTTCATGGCAGTTGGCGCAGCTGCTGCGCATGCCCTGGCTCTTCTCCAGCGCCGGCAGCGCCACCATGAAGGTGTGCGACGAGGTGTCCCACTGGTGCGGACCGGAGGCGGTCTTGTCGGAGCGATAGCCGATCTTGGGCATGTGGCAGTCGACGCATTGTACACCGGCCTTGTGCATCGGACTGCCGGAGAACATTTCGGCGTTACCGCGCTTTGCGTACGCCGCGTTGGTATGGCAGCCGACGCACATTTCCTCGGGCTTCTGCCGCAGTTGCGCACCCTCGGCCTTGCCATGGAAGGTATGACAGGTCATGCAGCTCAGGCCTGCCTTGTTGAAGTGGGCGCTCTTCTGGAAATCCTGCCATTGCTGGCGGTTGCGCTTGGCCCAGTCGTTCGGCCAGAAATACTTGTATTCGTCCGGATTGGAGGTGCCCGAGTAGCTCCAGAAGCGAGAGCGGCTGGTCATGTCCACGTCGCCGGGCAGGAAGCCCTGCTGGAACGAGATGTCGGAGACCTTCTTGTTGGTATTGCGACCGTGGCACTGGGCGCAAACCTGGGTCTGCTGCAAGGCGTTGAGATCCTTGAGCGGATGGACGATGGTGGTGGCCGCGGGATCGAGCGGCTTGCCCGCATCCCTGGCCGCCTGGGCTTCGGTCACATGCTTGCTGGCCGGGCCGTGGCAGCGCTCGCAGGCGATACCGAGTTCGGCCACGCCATTGGGTTTCGCCTTCCAGTACCCCGCTTGCGCGTCCTTGTAGAACTCGTAGCCGGTGGTGTGGCAGCCGGAGCACTTCGCCTCGGCAAAGCGGCCTTTGGGCAGCTCATCGGGTTTTGCCGGACGCCCGTCCGGCGTTCCGTCCAGGATCACCCAGTCATAGGGGCGATAGGACGCGATCAGCCAGTCCCTGGCGGCGACCGACCAGCGAATCGGGGCAGGCAGGAAATTCTCGCCGAGCTTGATTTCGTAGTGCTGGTCCCATTTGCCGCCGAGAACCTTGGCGACCTCGTAGGTTTGGTCGTTGGCCGGGCTGTCCTTGTCGAGGACGGTAAACAAGAACTTGCCGTCCTTCTTGTGCGTGCGCACCTGGTAAGTGACTTTTTCGGACTTGCCGTCCTTGGTCTTGACCTGCACATCCTTGTAGGTGATCGTGCGATCGTTGAAATCGCCGACGACGATGTCGGGGCTCGGCCAGCGTTCCATTTTCGCGTGCCAGGTATCCATCCATTCCGCATGCTGCTTTTCGTGACAGGTCTTGCAGCTGTCGCTGCCGGCGTATTTCGCATCGCCGAAAAACTTCTGGCCGGATTCGACGCGGGCGGTTTGCCCGGTGATGGAAAGCGCCTCGATCGGGCTGCGTTTCACCGTGTCCTTGGCCACAGCCGGCGCGGTCAGGGACCACGACGCGGACAGCAAACAGACCAGAGCAAGCCTTGCGGCGACGGTGCGTGTGACTGTCAAGCCATACATGATGGTTATCCTCTCTCTCGATGATGGCCCCGCGGGAAACGGGGACGGTATCCCGGGACGCCAGGATGCAAATACTACGCACGGAGTTCCCGGGGCTGACTGAAGTGTTTCTTAACTTTCGTTCAGAATCGGTTTCCGGACGATGTTGGCGGAAACGATCATTTGATGCCCAGGATGCGCCCGATTTTGTCCAGCGGAGTATCGGCGCACCAGGCATACAGCGCGTCGTAAAGCACCATGCCATGGGCCAGCATCTCGTGATCGTCCGCGAAGTTGAGCGACAGTCCCTTCGAGATCGCCAGGAGCCCGGCAGCCTCCTTCGCCAGTTGCGGTGCGCCGCAATCGGCAGCGCGGACGATCAGGGCCAGCTTGTTCAACGCCGCATCCTCGATCCGGTACTTCCCGATGAAGGCGTCGAAGCTGCACTTATCGCCGTGGTGGCCGAGTTCGACGCCCGGCACATCGTAGGGAATCGCGCCGGTTTCGGCGGCAACCCTCATCACATCGCCGCCCGGCACGTAAAGGAATTCCGGCGCTTCATCGACGAAGCGCGCCACCAGCCAGGGGCAGGCGATGCGGTCGATCTT
>CAZYTN010000015.1:0-20594 GCA_964650115.1 uncultured Sulfuritalea sp. | reverse complement strand
GCTTCGGCCTGCCGGAGAAACTGGTGCATCTGGTGCTGATCGATGGCAGCTTCGTCGCGCCGGCAGAACTCGACTCGCGTATACTTGAAAAAGGCGATACGCTGGCGATCTGGCCCCCGGTGGCAGGCGGCTAAAGTACCCGGTAGCGATGCATCCCGGCACGCAAAGCGTTTCCGGGGGGATTTTTGAACAGGTTTCTTGTTGAGGAGTTGGTATGAAACGTATGACCGCAATCCATCTGCCCCTGCTGCTTGCCGCAGTACTCGCCAGTAGCCCCGTCTTTGCCGATGCCAAGCAGGACGAGGCGGCACGGCAACTGGCAACCAAGTCGGGCTGCTTCATCTGCCACGCGATCGAACTGGACGCGAAGGGGCCCGAAGGCCTCAAGCCGGTGGGACCGCCCTGGAAGGCAGTCGCTGCGCGCTACAAGGGCGACAAGAATGCGAGGAAGAATCTGACCGTGGCCATCATGGGCGGTACTTCGGTGTACAACCGGCACTGGAAGGAAGAATCAAGCGGCGTCGCGATGCCGCCCAACGGTGTGGCCATTTCCGAGGCCGATGCAAAGAAACTGGTCGATTGGATTCTCGGCCTGTCGAAGTAGTCTGGAACCTGCGCGGCTGGCGCGGACAAATCCCACCGGGGGATACCGTCTGCGCCTCCGGCGCAGACATAAAAACGGCGCCCCGAGGCGCCGTTGATGCGGAGCCGAAGCCCGGTTAGAAGGTGTGGTTGTACTGCACCGAGAGGATGTCAGCGGTGGTGTCGAAGCTGCCGCGGATGGTCTGACGCGTAGTCACCCCCGGAGGAACCGAAGGAAGGTTCACCGCTCGGGCCGTATTCGCGTCATCAAAGAAGATGTGCGTGTAGCCGACATCCAACGAAGAGATCTTGGACAGGGAATATTTGACGCCAAACGACAGCCAGATGCGGTCGGAGTCAGGCAGCGTCATGGTGCGGTCCTCGTTGTGCTGTACCGGGGTCTTGTCATAGGCGACGCCGAAACGGGTTTTCACCTGTTCGTTGTACTGGTAATTCGCACCCAAGCCGACACGATAGGTGTCCTCGAAGTTGTAGGGCAACTGATTCAGTAGCACGCTGGTGTTCTTGTTTTTCAAATTCAACACCTTAACGACGCTCCAGTCGGTCCAGGTCACGTCGGCAAGAAGCTCCAGTTTGTCGTTCAACTTGTGCGAACCAGCCAGTGAGAAGTTCGACGGGGTCTTCAACTTGACCTTGACGTCCTGGTCGACCAATGCTGGACTGGGAACCTTAAATTTTTGCTGCCCTTCCAGGTCGAACTCGAGTTCCGAGCGGTATGCCAGGCCGATCCGGGTCGCTGGCGACAACTGGAAGGTCGCGCCTAGATTGTAACCAACCGCCCAATCGTCAACTTCTACTTTAAGGAAGTTGTTTGCCGCAAATCCTGGTATGCCAGCTAAAGCAACGCCCTGCTTGAATGTGGAGTCGTTCTTCGCGAAACTGATGCCGGCACCCAGGGACACCATGTCATTCACCTTGTAGGCAATCGACGGGTTGATGTTGATCTGCTCCATTTCGAAGAAGTAACCGGCATTGCGCCCGATGAAGTTGAACCCGTACTCGGTCTTGTTGCCGAAAGTCGGCCCCACGCCGATGCCGACGCTCAGGTTGGGGGAGATGCCATAGGCCCAGTAACCCGCCGGTATCAGCGCCAAGCCACCGGCATCACCGCCGTCGCCGGTCGGAAGCGGAGCGAATGGGGTTGTCGTCGAACCCCTGTTCCTGAAGTCGATCGTGCGGTTCAGCAGCGTACCCGCCAGGGCAATATTGTGGCCCTGCGGCAGATTGGTCATGCCGGCCGGGTTGAAGTAGATCGTGCCGGCATCTTCTGCCGCCGCTGCCGCACCGGCAAATGCGTTGCCGTTGCCCGATCCGGTTTGGTTCTGGAGTGCAAAACCCGCCGCGCTGGCCGCGCCGGCAAAGCCCAGCAGCATCAGTGCCGGGATCAGTTTCATGGAATTTTTCCGCGTCATGCCAGTTCTCCTTGGATTTTGATTGCTTTGGCGATTCAAATGTCTGCGCCTCTATTGAGGCGAATACTCGAATACTAGAGCGACCGCAAGCAAACATCTCGAATTTTTCGCTATTGAAGTCGTGCGTCGCTCCCTTTGTTGGACTGTTGCCACAGATCAAAGCCGATTTGTCGCAATCTGTGTATCAGATGGACCCAAATCGAGTTCGATTCGAACCCCGGCGGTATCCGCCGCCGTCCCGCCAGCACCGACTTTCGCGCCTTGGAGGGGAAGCGCATGGCGTGGCGACCGGCCCTGTCGCTCAGAGCAGAACCAGGTTGTCCCGGTGGATCAGCTCGGCGCCGTCGATGTAGCCGAGCAGGGCTTCGATGTCCTGCGTGCCATGGCCGGCGATGCGGCGGGCTTCGGAGCTTGAATAGTTGATCAGGCCGCGGGCGATTTCGTGGCCGTCGGGGGCGTGGCAGGCGACTGCCGCACCGCGCTCGAAATCGCCCTCGACGCGCGCCACGCCGACGGCGAGCAGGCTGCGGCCATCGCCCAGCGCCTGCACTGCGCCGGCATCCAGCGTCAGCGCCCCGGCCAGTTGCAGGTGGTCGGCCAGCCACTGCTTGCGTGCCGCCAGCGGCGATTCGACGGCGTAGAGGAGGGTGCCGATATCCTCGCCGCGGGTGGCGGCCAGCAGCGAATCGGGCTCACGGCCACTGACGATCAGGGTGTGCGCGCCGCTCCTGGCGGCGCGCTGCGCTGCGCGGACCTTGGTGATCATGCCGCCCTTGCCTATGCCGGTGCCGGCGCCGCCAGCCATGGCTTCGAAGCGACGGTCGTCGGCACGGCCTTCATTGATCAGCGTGGCGGCGGGGTCAAGACGCGGATCGGCGCTGTAGAGGCCCTTCTGGTCGGTGAGGATGACCAGCGCTTCGGCCTCGACCAGGTTGGCCACCAGCGCGCCCAGCGTGTCGTTGTCGCCGAACTTGATCTCGTCGGTGACGACGGTGTCGTTTTCGTTGATGATCGGCACGACGCCGAGTTCGAGCAGGGTTTGCAGGGTCGAGCGGGCATTCAGGTAGCGTGTGCGGTCAGCCAGGTCTTCGTGGGTCAGCAGGATCTGCGCCGCTTTCAGGCCGTGGTCGAGGAAAGTGGTTTCGTAGGCCTGCGCCAGGCCCATCTGGCCCACCGCGGCGGCGGCCTGCAGGTCGTGCATGGCATGCGGCCGCGAACTCCAGCCCAGGCGCTGCATGCCGGCGGCAATGGCGCCGGAGGAGACCAGCAGCACCTGCCTGCCTTCGTCGTGCAGCGCGGAGATCTGACGCGCGCAGTCGGCGATGAAGCCATGCTCCAAGCCCTGGCCGCTGTTGGTCACCAGCGCACTGCCGACCTTGACCACCAAACGCTTCGCCTCAGCTATCTGCCGTCTCATGATTTCGATTCTGTTCGAGATAATCCATTACGGCAAACGTCACTGCACGGCAGCCTTCGCCGGAAATGGCGGAAACGACAAAATGCATCTTCGGCTTGTAGCTCTTCACCAGCGCGGCCACCCGCGTCTCGCGTTCGTCTTCCGGCACCAGATCGATCTTGTTGATCAGCAGCCAGCGCGGCTTCTTGTACAGCGCCTCGTCGTATTTTTTCAGTTCCTTGAGGATCGCCTTGGCGTCTTTGGCCGGATCGGCCTCCGGATCGAAGGGTGAAATGTCGACCAGGTGCAGCAGCAGACCGGTGCGCTGCAGGTGCTTGAGGAAGCGGTGCCCGAGCCCGGCGCCTTCCGCGGCGCCCTCGATCAGGCCCGGAATGTCGGCGATGACAAAGCTGCGGTTGTCGTCGACGCGCACCACGCCCAGATTCGGATACAGCGTGGTGAAGGGGTAATCCGCGACCTTGGGTTTCGCTGCCGAAACCGCGCGGATGAAAGTGGATTTGCCGGCGTTGGGCAGGCCGAGCAGGCCGATATCGGCCAGCACCTTGAGTTCCAGCTTCAGTTCGCGCTTTTCACCTTCCTGTCCCGGCGTGTTCTGGCGTGGCGCGCGGTTGGTGCTGGATTTGAAATGCGAATTGCCCAGTCCACCGATGCCGCCCTTGGCGATCAGCACGCGCTTGCCGTCGATATCGAGGTCGGCGATGGTTTCGCCGGTTTCGCTGTCGGTGATTACGGTCCCTACCGGCATGCGCAGTTCCAGGTCTTCCCCGCCCTTGCCATAGCGGTCCGAGCCGTGGCCGTTCTCGCCCTTCTGGCCGCGGAAGACTCGGGTATAGCGGAAATCGATCAGGGTGTTGAGGTTACGGTCGGCGGTGGCCCAGATGCTGGCACCCTTGCCGCCATCGCCGCCGTCCGGGCCGCCGAGCGGAATGTATTTCTCGCGGCGAAACGACACCGCGCCGTTGCCGCCATCGCCGGCAAGGACTTCTATGCGCGCTTCGTCGAAAAATTTCATGGGGCTCTGATTTCGTCACCCCCTTCCACGGGGCGGAGGCGGGGTTTCGCGGAGCACTGCTCCGCGCCGCTGTAGCCGGCCATGCTGTGCAAAGCTGGCCGTGGGACGGGGGTCGGGGGGATGGCCCTTTATTTCCCCAAGGGGGTGGCGCTTGCGCCAGCCCTATCTCGACAATAGGGCATTCGTCGCGAGAGGATAAGAACCTTAGGCTGCCGCCGGAACGATGCTGACCACGCGCCGCTTGGTCGGGCCCTTGACGGCGAATTGCACCGTGCCCTCGATCTTGGCGAACAGCGTGTGGTCCTTGCCCATGCCGACATTGTCGCCGGGATGGAACTCGGTGCCGCGCTGACGCACGATGATGCTGCCGGCCGAAATCAACTGGCCGCCGTAGCTCTTGACGCCGAGGCGCTGCGATTCCGAGTCGCGGCCGTTACGGGAACTGCCGCCTGCTTTTTTGTGTGCCATGTTTTAGCTCCTGATGCGCTAGGCGGGATCAGGCGGCGATGCCGCTGATCTCGATTTCGGTGAAGTTCTGGCGATGGCCCTGGTGCTTCTGGTAATGCTTGCGACGGCGCATCTTGAAAATGGTGACCTTGGGATGACGGCCCTGAGCTATCACTTTCGCGGTGACCGTGGCGCCGGCGAGCATGGGAGAACCGATCCTGACCGATTCGCCCTCGCCGACCATGAGAACCTGGTCGAGAGTGATTTCAGTGCCTACATCAGCCGGTATCTGTTCTATTTTGAGTTTTTCGCCGGCGGCAACGCGATATTGCTTGCCACCGGTTTTTATGACCGCATACATGATGGAGACTCCAATGGGATGACGCAAAGAACCGCGCAGTATACAGATGGCCAGCGCCCCGGTCAATTTGTTTTCGGCGCGCCTTTGGGTGCCTGGTAGCCGATCGCCAGTGAGATGGCATCGGCGGTCTGTTTGACGATGGCTGCCCAGTCCGGGCTGTGGCGTTCTGCCGGGGCAGAGACTGACAGGCCAGCGACCAGTTCACCGCTGTCGTCGCGTACGGGTGCTGCGATGCAGCGCAGGCCCTGCTCGATTTCCTCATTGTCGAAGGCCACGCCGTGGCGCCGGGCGCGGTCGACTTCCCGTTCCAGCGCCCCCAGCGTGATCAGCGAACTCGGCGTATAGCCGGGCAGGCCTGTTCGCTTGGCGTACTCGCGCAGCTTTTGCGGGCCGTCCTCGGCCAGGTAGAGCTTGCCTACGGCGGTGACATGCAGCGGCGCGCGGGCACCGACCAGGTGCACCACGCGCACGGAAGAGCGGCCGCTGGAAGTGCGCTCGACATAGACGATTTCGTCGCCCTGGCGCACGCCGAGATTGACGCTCTCTCCGATTTGCTGATGCAGACGCTGCATCAGCGGCATTGCCGCCTGGCCGATGCTTATCCGCGATTTGACGACGTTGCCCAGTTCCAGCAAACGGATGCCGAGGCGGTAGGTGCCCGGATCGGCGCGCTCGACGAAGCCCGACGTGGCCATTGCCGCCAGGATGCGATGCGCCGTCGACGGGTGCAATCCGGTTTCCAGCGCCAGTTGCTTGAGGCTGACCGGGTCGGGATGGTAGGAAAGGACATCGAGCAGTTTCATCATGCGCTCGATGACCTGGATGCCGCCGCGGGGTTCCCGAGCGGCATCCGTGCGGGGTGTTGGCACGGCAATCTCTTCGTGGGGATGGGACTTCGGATACTATAGCAAAACCCGCAAAAGCCTTCGCCGGCCAGCGGCGATCAATCGCCTTGCGTGCCTTGGATTCCGCCGCGCGGGGCGACAACAATGACAATAAATGGAGCGAGGCCTTGGCAAGCATGCGCGTAGGACTGTTTGTGACCTGTCTGGTGGATCTGATGCGCCCGCGCATCGGCTTTGCCACCCTGAAATTGCTGGAAATCGCCGGTTGCGAAGTGATCGTGCCGGAAACGCAGACCTGTTGCGGTCAGCCGGCATGGAACTCGGGCGACGCGCCGGGCGCGATTGCACTGGCGAAGAAGACCATCGCCGAGTTCGAGGGCTTCGACTATGTCGTGGCGCCATCGGGCTCCTGTGGCGACCATATACGCACCGAGTACCCGACCCTGCTTGCCGCCGAACCCGAGTGGCGCGACCGCGCTACGGCGCTGGCCAGCCGAACCTATGAGTTGACCGACTTCCTGGCCACGGTGCTGAAGGTCGACAGCGTGCCGGGCGACCATGAGGGCAGCATCACCTATCACGATTCCTGCACCGGCCTGCGCAGCATGGGCATCAAGGAACAGCCGCGCGCGCTGCTGGCGAAGATGAAGGGTGTCCAGCTCAAGGAAATGGACGGCTGCGAGGAATGCTGCGGCTTCGGCGGCACCTTCTCGGTCAAGTTCGGCGAGGTCTCGGCGGCGATTGCCGGGCGCAAGTGCGACAACGTGCTGGCCAGCGGCGCCAAGGCCGTGGTCGGCGGCGACCTGGGTTGTCTCTTGAACATCGAAGGCAAGCTGCGGCGCATGGGCAACGAGACGACGCAGGTGCTGCACGTCGCCGAAGTGCTGGCCGGGAGGAGTTGAGTCGTGGAAATCAAATCGATGCAGTTCAAGGCCAACGCCGCGGGCTCCCTGGCGAACGTGGTCCTCCAAGGCAACCTGAAGAATGCCAAGGGCAAGTTCGTCACCAAGCGCGCCGAGGCGATCAAGGACCTCGACGATTTCGAGGCCACGCGCGATGCGGCCGCGGCGATCCGCAACAAGGTCATCGACAATCTCGACCTGTGGCTGGAGCGCTTCGAGCGCAAAGCCCTGGATACCGGGGCCACGGTGTTGTGGGCCAAGGATGGCGCCGAGGTATGTCGCCTGGTGACGGACATCGCGCGGAAACACGGCGTGAAAAAGGTCACCAAGTCGAAGTCCATGCTCTCCGAGGAAGCCGGGCTCAACCAGGCACTCGAAGCGGCCGGCATCCAGCCGGTGGAAACCGATCTCGGCGAATACATCCTGCAGGTCGACAACAACGAGCCGCCCAGCCACATCATTGCGCCGGCGGTGCACAAGAGCCTCGACGACGTCGCCGACCTGTTCCACAAGGTCCATGGCACGCCGCGCAAGACCGAGATCCCGGCGCTGACGCGCGAGGCGCGCGAGGTGCTGCGCGGACATTTCCTGTCGGCCGAAATGGGTCTGTCGGGCGGCAATTTCCTGGTTGCCGAAACCGGCTCGGTGGCGCTGGTCACCAACGAAGGCAACGGCCGCATGGTGACGACCATGCCCAAGGTGCATGTGGTCATCACCGGCATCGAAAAGGTGATCCCGACCCTGGAAGACTTGTCGACGCTGATGCGCCTCTTGCCGCGCTCGGCTACCGGGCAGTCGATCTCGAACTATTTTTCCATCCTCACCGGGGTGAAGAAGCCCGAGGAGCACGACGGCCCCGAGCATCTCTACTTCGTGCTGGTCGACAGCGGCCGCGCCGACGTGGTCGGTGGCGAGTTCCACGCCATGCTGCGCTGCATCCGCTGCGGCGCCTGCATGAACCATTGCCCGGTGTATCAGACCATCGGCGGCCATGCCTACGGCTGGGTTTATCCGGGGCCGATGGGTTCGGTGCTGACGCCGCTGTATGCCGGCATCGAGAACTCGATCGACCTGCCGCATGCGGCCACCCTGTGCAACCAGTGCGGCGTCGTCTGCCCGGTCAAGATTCCGCTGCCCGACCTGTTGCGCAAGCTGCGCGAGAAGCAGACCGAGCGCGGCCTGCGCCCCATCACCGAACGTGTCGGCCTGCGCCTGTGGGCCTGGGTCGCGCAGCGGCCGAAGCTCTACGCCTTGGGCGCGAACTTCGGCGCGCGCTATCTGAAATGGCTGGCCGGCGGAAGGGATTGCATCCGCGTGCTGCCGGCCGCGCCGGAATGGACCCTGGGGCGCGACTTTCCGGCGCCGCAGGGCAAGACTTTCCGCGAGCTGTATGCCGCGCGCCCCAAGGCGGCGTTGCGCAACTGATCCGAATTGAGGAAATGACATGAGCTCCCGTGACGACATCCTCGGCCGCGTGCGCGCCGGCCTCCAGCGTAATGCGATGAATGCCGCGATCGGCCGCGAGGTGATGGCGGCCGCCCTGTCCAGCGGCAGCCATGGCCCGAAGCCGGTTTTCGACGTTGCGCCGCAAGCCCTGCTGGAGCGTTTCCGCAGCAAATCGGAAGTGCAATCGAGCACGGTAGACATCGTGGCGCAGGAAATCGATGCGCCGGCCGCGATCGCCCGCTACCTGACGGCCATGAAGCTGCCGAAGTCGGCTGTCGTCCAGCCCGCGCTGGCGGCGCTGGACTGGGCAGCCGCGGGGCTCACGGTCGAGGCCCGCGGCGCGCGCGATGCCGACCTGGTCGGCATCACCGGCTGCTTCTGCGCCGTCGCCGAGACCGGCACCCTGATGATGTGCTCCTCGCCCGCGACGCCGGCGGCGGTCAGCCTGCTGCCGGAGACCCACATCGCGATCGTCCATGCCGCGCGCATCCTGGCTTACATGGAAGACGCCTGGGACCTGGCGCGCAAGGAACTCGGCACCCTGCCGCGCGCCGTGAATTTCATCTCCGGCCCGTCGCGTACCGGCGATATCGAGCAGACCATCGTGCTCGGCGCGCACGGCCCCTACCGCGTTCACCTGGTAATTGTGGACGCCTGAGATGCGCAGGCTACTGGTCCTGATTGCGCTGTTTTTCGCCGTAGCGCCAGCGCTGACTCTTGCCCAGATCGGCGACGAAGTCCTGCCGCCGGTATTTGTTGAAACCCTGCTCGAGCTGCCCGACGACGCGGCCCAAGCCGCCAAGTCGAAAAAGCGTCTGCTGCTGTATTTCGGCCAGGTCGGCTGCCCCTATTGCAAGGAGCTGATGCAGACCAGTTTCACGCAGAAGGCCATCGTGGACAAAGTGGGCAAGCACTTCCTGCCCATAGCCTTCAACCTCTTCGGCGACCGCGAGGTGACCTGGTTCGACGGCAAGGTACGCAGCGAAAAGGAATTCGCCAAGTTCCTCAAGGTGCAGTTTACGCCGACTCTTCTGCTGCTCGACGAGAAGGGCAACATCATCGCGCGCATCAACGGTTATTACCCGCCGCATCGATTCTCTGCGGCACTCGATTATTCGGTGAAACGGCTGGAAAACAAGCTGCCGTTCGCCGAGCACATGAAGGCCGTGCCGCAAACGGGCGCCAGCAGTACGCTCAACGAACAGCCCTTTTTCATGAAGCCGCCCTTCGACCTCGCGCGAAAGGCGGGCGGCAAGCCGCTGGCGGTGTTGTTCGAGTCGCGTCATTGCGCGCCCTGCGACGAACTGCACAAGGAAGGCTTCAAGCGCGAAAACACCCGGACGGCGATGTCGCGCTTCGACGTCGCGCGCTTTTCGTTGTCGGGCCGCGAGACGCTGGTCACGCCCGACGGGCGCGGCACGACGGCGGAAGCCTGGGGCAAGGAGCTCAGGATCAGCTATACGCCCAGCGTGGTGTTCTTCGATGATCGCGGTCGCGAGGTGTTTCGCCTCGAAGCCTATCTGCGGCCCTTCCATTTCAGCTCGTCCTTCGAGTACGTCGCCAGCGGCGCCTACAGGAAGCAACCCGAATTCCAGCGCTTCCTGCAGAACAAGGCCGAGCACATGAAGGAACGTGGCGAAAAGCTCGAGTTGTGGAAGTGATTCGCGACAGTCGGTCGCTACTTGCCACCGGCCTTTCGGCGCAGCACTTCCCGCAGGATTTCCCGATAGTGTTCCTGCGTTTCCGACTCGATCACGGAACGTCCCAGATTTAGCAGCAACAGGGTTTCGGGAACCGATTCGGAATGGTGGGTGAGGCGCGTTGCGTTGCCGACTGTTTCCAACTCGGTCGTGCTGCGAAAGCGTTTCATGTTGCCTTCGATCATGCGCGACTCCAGTTTTTCAAAGGGCGTCAGCCTCACCTCACGGGTCGATTTGAATTCGAAGCTGAACGGACCGAAGCCGGCCTTGCCCGTTTGCGCTACACGCACCAGGTTGCCGCTACGGGCCAGCACCTTGCTCGACACAAGGTTGGAGATGAAGCGGGGGGCATGTTCGAAGTCGGTCAGCACGTCCCATACCTCCCGCGCACTGGCGGGAATCGTAAGTTCCGCGTCGATGCGTATGACATCCTCGACTATATCGACGTGGACCGCGATTTCGCTGCCGGCATCGGGCGCCGCCGCCCGCGCCATTCCGGCGGCAAGCGCGAGCAGCAGCACGGCGGCAAACCTGCTCATCGCGTGCGTCTCCAGCGTTTTTCGAGTTCGATGATGCCCATGGCCACCAAGGCGATGACGGCGATTTGGCCCCAGGCGTAGGCATCGATCGGCGCTGTGGAGAATGCAGCGTTGAGCGGCGCCCAGTAGGTGATTACCAACTGTAACAGGAGTTGCAGGCCGGCACCCCACCAGACCCACGGATTCGAAAAGACCGCCATGGCGGTGACCGGCAGGCGCAGCGAGCGGCAGTTGAACAGGTAGACGGTCTCGATCGCGACGAACACGTTCATCGCGACAGTGCGCGCCTCGGCTATCGACTGTCCGCGTTCGCCGGCCAGCAGGAACATGCCGAAGGCGCCGGCCAGCATCAGGATGCCGACCAGCACGATGCGTTCGACCAGCACCGCATCGAGCACCGGCGCCGCCGGCGGCCGCGGCGGGCGGCGCATGATGCCGCGCTCGGCCGGTTCGAAGGCCAGCGGCAGGCCGAGCAGCACCGCGGTAGTCATGTTGATCCAGAGGATCTGCAGCGGGGTGATGGGCAGCGTGACGCCGGCGACGATGGCGGCGAGGATTACCAGGCCTTCGCCGAAGTTGGTCGGCAGGGTCCAGGTGATGAACTTCACCAGGTTGTCGTAGATGCCGCGGCCCTCTTCCACCGCCGCCTCGATGGTAGCGAAGTTGTCGTCGGTCAGCACCATGGCCGCCGCTTCCTTGGCCACGTCGGTGCCGCCCTGGCCCATGGCGATGCCGATGTCGGCAGCTTTGAGCGCCGGCGCGTCATTGACGCCATCGCCGGTCATCGCCACCACCTCGCCGCGCGCCTGCAGCGCGCGCACCAGGCGCAGCTTCTGCTCCGGTTCGACGCGGGCGAACACGTTGACGCGGCTGGCCGCGATCTGCAGCGCTGCATCGTCCAGTTGCGCCAGATCGCGGCCGGTCAGCACCTCCGCAGCGTTGCTGTCCTTGACGATGCCGATCTGCGCCGCAATCGAGCGCGCCGTTTCGGCGTGATCGCCGGTGATCATCTTTACCTCGATGCCGGCGGCATGGCAGGTGCGCACCGCGCTGACGGCGCGCGCACGTGGCGGATCGATCATGCCCGCCAGTCCGAGAAAGACCAAGCCGCTGGCGATCGCGGCTTCATCCAGGATTTCGCCCGCAGTCAGATGCCGTCGCGCCAGGGCCAGCACGCGCAGGCCGCGCGTCGCCATCTGCCCGGCGGCGGTTTCCAGCGTTGCGCAGTCGAGCGCAGTCTCGCTGCCGTCGGCGGACAGCATGCTGCGGCAGGCGGGCAGCAGCTTTTCCAAGGCGCCCTTGACGTACAGCACCGACTGGTCGTCGACGGCGTGCAGCGTAGCCATGGTCTGGCGCGCAGAGTCGAAGGACAGTTCGTCCTTGCGCGGAAAGACACTGCGCAGAGTGGTTTCGTCCAGTCCGCTCTTGCGCGCCACGACCAGCAGCGCAGCCTCGGTCGGGTCTCCGGTAATCTGCCATTGGTGGTTTTCGTGGTAAAGCGCCGCGTCGTTGCATAGAGCGCCGGCGAGAAGAGTTTCATGCAGAGGAGTCGGCGCCAGTACCACGGCACTTCTGTCTTCGCGGTGCAACTCGCCGTCCGGTTTGTAGCCCAGACCGGTGACGGTGAAGCGTTCACCGCCGGCACACAGTTCAGTGACGGTCATCGCGTTTTCGGTTAGCGTGCCGGTCTTGTCCGAGCAGATCACCGTGGTGCTGCCCAGCGCTTCCACCGCGGGAAGATGGCGGATGATGGCGCGGCGTTTGGCCATGCGACTGACGCCGATCGCCAGCGTGATGCTCATCGCCGCCGGCAGGCCTTCAGGTATCGCGCCGACGGCCAGCGCCACCGCGGCCATCAGCATGTCCGTCATCGCTTCGCCTCGCAGCATGCCGATGGCGAAGGTGAGTACGGCCAGACCGAGAATCACCCACAGCAGCAGGCCGGCGAACTCGCCCATTTTTTTTGTCAGGGGCGTGGCGATTTCCGGGGCGCTGGCGATCAGGCCCGAAATGCGGCCGGTCTCCGTGGCATCGGCGGTGGCGACAACGAGGCCGTGACCCTGGCCGGCGATGACCGTGGTTCCGGCATAAGCCATGTTGCGGCGGTCGGCGAGCAGGGTGTCGTCCGGCAGTTCGACATGGTGCTTGGCGATCGGCGCCGCCTCGCCCGTCAATGCGGCTTCGACGGTGCGCAACTGGCGGCCGGAAATGATCCGCAGATCGGCGGGCACCTTGTCGCCGGCGACCAGCCAGACCACGTCGCCCGGCACCAGATGCGCTGCGTCCATACGCCGCCGACGGCCGGCGCGCAACACGGTGACATCAGTCGCGACCGCGCGCGCCAGTGCCGCCAGTGCCGCTTCGGCCTTGCCTTCCTGCAGGAATCCGATCACCGCATTGATCACCACGACGCCGAAGATCACTGAACTGTCCACCCATTCGCCGAGGCCGGAAGTGACAATCCCGGCGCCGATCAGTACCAGCACCAGCGGTTCCTTGAGTTGTCCGAGGAAGCGCGCCACAGCGCTGCGTCCCGGCTGCTGGCTGGGGCGATTGGGTCCGTGTCTGGCCAGACGCATTGCGGCCTCATCTTCCGCCAGGCCGTGGGCCGGGTCGACGCCATGCTGGGCCAGGGCCTCGGTTGCCGGCACGGCATGCCAAGCCTTGTCGGCCGTAGTTGCCGCTGGTGATTGCGATTCTGTCATCGGTGTCGATTATGCATTGAAGCCGGACGCCGCGCCCCGGCCTCACGCACCGTCGGGTCAGTTAGCCCGGTGTGCCCTGGCGAACGTCTCGAACATCTCCGCAGTCAGCGGCTGGCTGAAATAATTGCCCTGAATTTCGTTGCAGCCAAAGCGCTGCACCAGATCCAGTTGCTCGACAGTTTCCACGCCTTCGGCAATCGCGCGCAGCTTGAGCGAGCGCGCGATGCCGATCACGGCCTGGGCCAGCGCGCCACCCGCGCTGTCCCGATCCATGTCGGCGATGAAGGAGCGGTCGATCTTGAGCTTGTCGACGCGGAAGCGCTTCAAATAGGAAAGGCTTGAATAGCCGGTGCCGAAATCGTCGATGGCGACGCCGGTGCCGATGGACTTGAGGTCGGTGATGACTTCACAGACGGATTCGCTGTCTTCCATCAGGGTTGATTCGGTCAGCTCGATCTCTATCTGCTGCGGCGAGATGCCGGCATCTCGCGTATGTCGCTGCACCTGTTCGACCAGGTCGGTGCGGAATATCTGCTTGCCGGAAACGTTAACGGCGATTTTCCAGTTGTTGCCGCCGTCCTTCCAGCGGCGGGCCTGACGACAGGCTTCCGCCAGCACCCAGTCGCCGATCGGAAGGATCAGGCCGGACTCTTCGGCGACCGGGATGAACTCGACCGGCGAGATGCTGCTGCCATCGTCGAAGTTCCAGCGCAACAGCGCTTCGGCGCCGAAGATATGGCGGGAATCGGCATATACCTGCGGCTGGTAGCGCAGGCTCAGTTCCTGCCGTTCGATGGCACGGCGCAGGCGGTTGGTCAGGCTCAGCCGCCGGTTGGCCCGCTCATTCATCTCGGCCGAGAAAAAGCTGAAGGTCTGGCGCCCCGACTCCTTGGCGTGATACATCGCCGTATCGGCCTTCTGCATCAGGGTGTCGAAGTCGATGCCGTCGTCAGGCGACAGCGCAATGCCGAGCGATGCCGACGTGGTCAGGCTGTGCGATTCAATCTCAAAGGGCTGCAACAGGCTGGTCTGAATCTTCTCGGCGATGCGCGCCACGGCCTCGGGGCCATCGACCTCGCCGAGCAGAAGAATGAATTCGTCGCCGCCCTGGCGGCTCAAGGTGTCCGCATCCCGCAGGCAGTTTCTGAGGCGGCCCACGGTGGCGATCAGCAGGGCGTCGCCCACCGGATGGCCGAGGGAATCGTTGATGCGCTTGAAGTGATCGAGGTCCAGATAGATGAAGGCCATGCACTTGCCCGAACGCTTGTGCTGGTCCCGCATCTGGCTGAAGCGGTCGCGCAGCAGCATGCGATTGGGCAGGCCGGTAAGTGGGTCATGGTGCGCCAGATACTGGATCCTTTCCTCCGTGGCCTTGCGCAGCGAGATGTCCGAAAAGCAAGCGACAAAGTTCTTTATGTCGCCCTGGGGGTCGCGTGTCGCCGAGATGGTCAGCCACTTCGGATAGAAATCCCCGTTCTTGCGCTTGTCCCAGACCTCGCCTTCCCAGGAACCCTTGCCCAGAATCGATTGCCACATCTGCTTGTAGAAGTCGGGCTCGTGCCGTCCGGATTTCAGGATGCGCGGGTTCTCGCCAATCACCTCGTCGGGGGCATATCCGGTAATCGCGGTAAAGGCCGGATTGACGCGGATGATGGTGCCCATGCCGTCGGTGATCAGCATGGCCTCGAGCGAGTTGGCGAACACGGTATCGGCCAGTTGCAACTCCGTTTCGTGTCGTTTGCGCTGGCTGATGTCGGTATAGACCCAGATCGATCCATCCTCCGGGGCCGCCGGGTCGAGCGGTCGGCCCGATGTCTCGCACCAGATGACGGTCCCGTCGCGGCGCCGGTTGCGGGTTTCGAAATTGCAGTAGCCTTTTTCGGCGAGGTCGCGATAGGCCGTTTCGCCCACGGCAACCCAGTCCTCGTGCGAGGGAAAGATGATCTCGGTGCTTCGGCCGATCATTTCCACCGGCTCGTCGTAACCGAAGACTTCCGCGATGCGTCGGTTGCAGTTGAGGAAGATCCGGTTCCTGATCAGGGCGATGCCGACATGGGCATTGTCGAAAATCAGGCGTTGCTCTTCGAGCAGGGTCGCCATGCGCGCCTCAATGCGCTTGCGTTCCGTGATGTCGGTGTAGGACGTGACGAAGCCGCCGTCCGGCAGCGGTGAGCGCTGGATCTCCAGCATTGTGCCGTCGGTGCGCTGGTACTCGATGTTGTAGGGCTGCCGCTGGTTGATGCGCTCCATGGCCGCGGCGAATTCGACATCGGCATCGCCCTCGCCCAGTTCGCCGCGCTCGGCGACGATACGCAGGATGGCCGCCAGGTCTGGTGCCCCGCTGGCGAAGATCTCGTCGGGAAGTCCGATCAGGCGGCGAAACTGCTCGTTGTAGTGCGTGACGCGCAGATTTTCGTCGATCAGGGTGATGCCGCAGGGAAAGTGTTCGATGATGGCCCGCTGCTTCTCGTGTTCCTGCTGCAGAGCCTCGTCGGCGTGCTTGCGCTGGGTGATGTCCTGCAGCGTCTCGATGGCGCCGATCAGTTCGCCGCCGGAGTCGTACAGGGGAGCCGCCGTGAAGTACAGCCAGGTTCCGCCCACGCCCATGTGGGGGAAAAAGTCCTCGGCTTCGTAGGAGCCGGGAATGATGGTCGAGCGACGGTACTTGCCCTGGTAGAAAGTCGCCACGGCATCGATATCGCCGGATACCACCAGATCCGCCATGACCGGGCGCTGCTGCGGGTAGAACGGACGCCACTGGTCGCGGCTGCCAATCATTCCCGTCGCCGGATAGTGGAGCACGACCTCGCAGGCGCGGTTCCAGTGCGTGACGCGGTGCTCCCGGTCGATGACAAAAGTGGGCACCGGAGAACCCTGGATGATCTTGTCGAGAAGATCCTGTTCGGTAACGGGAAGAGGCGGCCTGGCTTCCACTATCGACAATCGGCTATGGTCGTTTCTCAGGACATTGACTACAACTTTCAGCCTAACCCCAATATCCCTTCAATGCAAATCAGGACTGCCAGCCGACGACATCGGTCTGCCGACCTTCCCTCAACCATTCTCGATCGCTTTCAATCCGCATCCACGGTGCCCGTATTTTTGGCCAGCGGCAGGCCCAGGCGCAGTACCACGCCATTTCCCGCGGCGGGGCTGCCGATGGCCAGTGTGCCGCCATGAAGTTCGGCAATGCGCCTGACGATGGAAAGCCCGAGGCCGCTACCGGAAGAGTCGGCGTTGGCGCCACGGTAAAAGCGCTGCTGCACCCGCTCACGGCGCTCGGCCGCGATGCCGCGCCCGTTGTCGCTGACCGTCAGCACGGCCTGCGCGCCCTGCACGGCAATGGAAACTTCGATCTGCGTGCCGCCGCTGTGGCGCAGGGCGTTGTCGACCAGGTTGCGCAGCAAGACCTCCAGCAGCAGGGGATCGCCGTGCACCAGTGAATCGCCGTCGGACAGCACCAGGTCGCAGCCTCGCTCGATGGCGTCGCCGGCGCTCATGGCCAGGACTTCTTCGGCGACTTGTCGCAGGGCCAAGTCCTGCATCGGGTGCGGCGTGCCGCCATCGAGCCGCGCCAGAGTCAGCAACTGCGCCACCAGATGCGTGGCGCGGTCGCAGCCAACGATAATTTGCGTCAGCGCGTGCATCCTCTCCATGTCGTCGACCGAGGCCAGCGCTACCTGCGCCTGCGCCTTGAGCGCGGCCAGCGGTGTGCGCAGCTCGTGGGCCGCGTCGGCGGTAAAGCGGCGCTCGTGTTCCAGCGAACGCACGATGTCGGCGAACAGACTGTTGAGCCGTGTCACCAGTGGCGCGACTTCAGTGGGCAGGGACTCAAGCGGCAGCGGGTCGAGGCGGTCGGGTGCGCGTTGCGCGACATCGCGCGCCAGCTGGCGCAAGGGCGCCAGCGCAAAGCCGATCGCAATTACCAGTAGCAAGGCCAGTGCCGGCAGGGCGTACAGCAACGGTTTGAGCAATTGCCTGACAATCTTGTCGGCGATCTGATTGCGTTCCTTGACAAAGTGGGCGGCGCTGGTGCTCGGCGGGTCGGCCAGCAGTTCTTCCAGTTCATGGCGGGCGACGCGCCAGGTGACGAAGGCGGTCAGCAACCAGACCAGGGCAACCGCCAGCAGCGTGAGACCGACCAATCGGGTACGTAGCGACAAGGGACGTTTCATGGCGGGGTTCCAGTTCTGGCGACGACGTAACCGATGCCGCGCAGGGTGCGGATGACGTCCGCCCCGAGCTTGCGCCGCAGATGATGGATGTACACCTCGACCGTGTTGCTGCCGATTTCATCGCCCCAGGCGTAGAGGTGCTGTTCCAGTTGAGTGCGGGAAAGCGCGCGCCCGGCTTGCTGCATCAGGGCGTGCAACAGGGCGTACTCCTTGGCCGAGAGTTCGACTTCAAGCCCCTTGCAGGTGACCCGTCGCGTCGCGGGATCGAGCGTGACATCGGCGGTGGCAAGCACGGGCGAAGACTGCCCGCCGGCCCGGCGCAACAGGGCACGCAGGCGGGCCGCCAGTTCGCCCAGGTCGACGGGCTTGACCAGGTAATCGTCGGCCCCGGCGTCAAGGCCGCGGATGCGGTCGTCCACCGTGTCGCGCGCGGTGAGGATCAGGACCGGCAGGGTCATCTGCTTCGCCCGCAGGCGGCGCAGGACGTCCAGACCATCCATGCGCGGCAGTCCGAGGTCGAGGACTACTGCCGCATAATCCGCGGTCATCAGGGCGGTCTCGGCGCTGATTCCGTCCCTGACCCAGTCGACCGCGTAGTCGGCCTGGCGCAGGCCGACCTGGAGCGCGTCGCCGAGCAGCGCATCATCTTCAACCAGCAGAATTCTCATTGCGCATGTGTTTCCAGCCGGTGATCATCGCCTTGACCAGGTTCTCCCCGTGCAGCCAGCTGCTGACGATGACGCCGGCAATGTGAAAGACGACAATCGCCATCATGCCATTGGCAGCACCTTCATGCAGTTCTTCCATGAAGTGCCCGCCGCTGTGCTCGTAGGTGGCCCAGCCGCTGGCAGCGGCGACAATGCCGAAGCCGAGCAGCAGAAAGATGGCTACCGCGCCGGCCGGGTTGTGGCCGACATAGTGCTGAGGCTTGCCCTTGATCAGGGATTTGCTGTAGTCCGCCAGTTTCTGCGGCGTCGGCAGGAATTCGGCGAAACGCGAATAGCCGCCGCCGACGAATCCCCATAACAGCCGAAACACGATCAGCCCGGCCAGGGTGTGGCCGGCGACCACGTGGATGTCGCGCAATTTCTCGGATTCCGCGGTGAGGAAGGCGATGGCGAAACTCGCCACCAGCGACCAGTGGAAGAGTCGGGTCGGCAGGTCCCAGACGCGAATGGGTTTGGCTTCGTTGTGCATGGCTTTCCTCACCTGGGAATGGAGACTGAATGTTCGCTGTAGCTGCCTGTGGCCGCTTGCGCATGGCACGCCGTGCAATTGGCCGGGCTCTTGATCGAGGCGCGCTTGAAGGTCGCGGCGGATATTTCGCGATGCTTCTTTTCAAAGCGCGCAGTTTCGGTAATGCGCAGCAGCGGCTGGCCTCCCGCATCGCGGGCGGTTCCGGTCTTGCGCCCGTTGGCCTTGGCGACGAGAAAGTCGGCGATGGCGGCACGGCGTTTTTCATCCAGGCTGGCATCGCTGCCGAAGTGTTTCGACAGGCCGTTCATCAGGGCGCGCCAGGAATCGGCATGCAGCATTTGCGGTGGGTAGGCCATGTGGAAGGAGGTGCATGCCTCCTCGAAGGCGGAATTCTTCGGCAGGCTGTAGTTGTCGGCGTGGGCGGGCAGCGCCAAGGTGGCGAGCAGGGCAGGGAAGGCGATCAGGTATTTCATGGCGGTCCCGATCACTTTTGGGCCAGCAGCCAGGCCATGACGTCGGCCTTCTCCAGGGCGCTGCAGGTCCGGTTGAGGGTGTCGTTGCAGTTGCGGCGGAACCACTTCTCCACCTTGGCCGCATCGCTAAAGCGTTCGGCATTGGCCGCGGGCGCCAAGGGGGCAATCGGTTTGTCGGTCCTGGCGTGACGGCCGGTCTGTGTCGGCCGTTCAGTGTGGCAGGAGGCACAGCTCCACTCGCCGCCCTGCTTGGTGGTGAAGAAGCGCGCGCCGCGCTCGGCCGAAGCCGTGCTTCCGGCTTCCTTTTCAAAGCGCGTCAGGAAGTCGCGCGGGGTTTCGGCCTGTGCGCTGGCGGCGAAGAGCAGTGCTGCAATTGCGAAAAAATGTCGCATTCGAATCTCCATGAAAGTGGTGTGGAACGGATCATGGAGGGCACCGCTTAAACCGCACTTAAGGCCATGGCAAGGCGATTTACTTCTTCGGCGCGTCGTAGAAATCGCGCAGCGAGGCGTAGCGCTCGGCCCGCGCCGCGCGCACGTGAAGGATGGCTTTCTTCATCGGAATGCCGGCTTGCACCAGAGTTTCGGCGGCGATCAGCAGGCTGCTTTCGAGTACTTCCGGTATCACTTCGGTTGCTCCCGCGGCCTTGAGGCGGGCGACATCCTTGTCGTCGGCCGTGCGCACCACGATGGGGATATCCGGTCGGGTGGTGCGCACGATGTGCAGCACGCGTTCCGCGGAATGCACATCGGAGTAGGTCACGACCACGGCGCGGGCGCGATTGATGCCTGCCGCCTGCAGCACCTCGCGCCGGTCGGCATTGCCGAACACGACATTGATGCCTTGGGTGCGGGCCTCGGCGATGCGCTGCGGGTCGACGTCGAGGGCAATGAAGGGGATGCTCTCGATGGTGAGGAATTCGGCGATGCGCTGGCCGGTGCGCCCATAACCGCAAATCACCACGTGCCGGCCCAGATCGAGACTGTGCACGGCAATGTTGTGAATCACGGTGGCCTTGTGCGCCCAGTCGCCGCGCCCCAGATCGCCGGACAGCCGGGCGGCGCGTTCGATCAGGAAGGGCGCGATGAACATCGACAGCAACATGGCCGACAGCGTGATCTGGAACACGCTGGTGCTGATCAACTGCAACTGGTGCGCGAGCTGAATCAGGACCAGGCCGAACTCGCCGGCCTGCGCCAGCTGCGCGGCGGTGCGCAGGCTGGCGACCAGCGGTGTTTTCGCTACTCGCGCGATGAGCATCATCACCACGGCCTTGCCGCCGATCAGCAGGGCCACGGCCAGCGCCAGCTTGTGGGCATTGGCCAGCACATACCGGAGGTCCAGCATCATGCCGACGGTG
>CAZYTN010000014.1:0-20676 GCA_964650115.1 uncultured Sulfuritalea sp. | reverse complement strand
TCATGGATGTATTCACGCCCGGCGATCATGGCAGCACCTTCGGCGGCAACGCCCTGGCCGCCGCCGTGGCGCTGGAAGCGCTCGACCTGATCGTCGAACTGGATCTGCCGGCACGCTCCGCCGCGCTCGGCGAACATCTGCTGGCGCGGCTGCGGCAACTGGACAATCCGGCGATACGCGCGGTTCGTGGGCGCGGACTGTTTGCCGGCATCGAACTCGACACGCGGTTTTTCGATGCGCACAGCGCCTGCCTGAGGCTGCTCGATGCCGGCGTGCTGAGCAAGGACACGCACGGCACTGTCGTCAGAATTGCGCCGCCGCTGATCATCGAGCAGGCCCAGCTCGACGACGGCATCGACCGCATCGCCGACACCCTGCAGCGGATGGCGGCGGGTTTTTCGCGTGCGGCATGAAGGGGCGACGATGAAAGACGCCGACACCACGAATCTGCTGGTCCGGCTCGGCATCGCCGGCAGCGTCGCTCGGGCGGACGAAGGTTTCGTCTCGGAAAACCCGGCCGATGGCAAGGTTATTGCCCGTGTCCGCCGTGCCGCCAGCGCCGACTATGAGGCGACCGTGGCGGCGGCCCAAGCGGCTTTTCTGAAGTGGCGCGAGGTGCCGGCGCCCCGACGGGGCGAGATGATCCGATCGCTGGGCGAGGAGTTGCGCCGGTACAAGGATCCGCTCGGCACCCTGATTTCGCTGGAAACGGGCAAGATCAAGGCCGAAGGCGACGGCGAGGTGCAGGAGATGATCGACATCGCCGATTTTGCCGTCGGTCTCTCGCGCCAACTGTATGGCCGCACGATGCATTCGGAGCGGCCGCGGCACCGGATGTTCGAGCAATGGCACCCGCTGGGGCCGGTCGGCATCATCACCGCATTCAATTTCCCCGCCGCAGTGTGGGCGTGGAACGCCTTCATCGCCGCGGTCTGCGGCGATACCACGGTCTGGAAACCCAGTCCCAAGGCGCCGCTGACAGCGCTGGCGATTCACCGCCTGGCCGGCGAAGTGGCGCAGCGGCACGGCGCGCCGGATGTGTTCGGTCTGATCGTCGCCGATGACGCGGTCATGGGCGAACGGATGGCGGGCGACGGGCGATTGCCGCTGCTGTCCTTCACCGGCTCGTCCGCGGTCGGCCGCAAGGTGGCCTTGGCGGTGGCCTCCCGCTTCGGCCGCAGCCTGCTCGAATGCTCCGGCAACAACGCCTTGATCGTCGATGAAACGGCCGATCTCGATCTGGCGACCCGCGCCATCCTGTTCGGCGCGGTCGGAACCGCCGGCCAGCGCTGCACTTCGACGCGCCGCCTGATCGTGCATGAGTCGATTTACGATGAACTGGTCGGGCGTCTGGTAGCGGCCTACGGCGAAATCTGCGTCGGCGATCCGCTGCTTGCCAGCACTCTGATGGGACCGCTGATAGACGAGGCCGCCAGTGCCGCCTTCGTCACCGCCGTAGGCGAAGCCGAAGCCTGCGGCGGTACGGTTCTGAGTGGCGGCAGCATCCTCCCGCGTCCCGGCTGCTTCGTGCGACCGACCTTGATCGCTGCCGAGAACCATTGGCCCGTGGTGCAGCGCGAAACCTTCGCGCCCATCCTGTATGTCATGCCCTATCGCGAGTTCGACGACGCGCTGGCGCTGCAGAACGCCGTGCCGCAGGGCTTGTCCTCAGCCCTGTTCAGCCTCGATCTGCGTCATGCCGAACGCTTCCTTGCCGCATCCGGCAGCGATTGCGGCATCGCCAATGTCAATCTCGGCACTTCGGGTGCGGAGATCGGCGGCGCTTTCGGCGGCGAGAAGGAAACCGGCGGCGGGCGCGAGGCCGGTTCGGACGCCTGGAAGGCCTATATGCGGCGCCAGACCAATACCATCAACTGGGGCGCCGATTTGCCGCTGGCGCAGGGCATCGAATTCGCAACCGGAGGAGGACCAGATGATCGACGCTGAAAAATACACACCGAAAGAAGTCAACTTGCGAAATCTTTTTGCCGTTTACTTATCAAAGAACTAAAGTTTGTAGGCATCCCCAAATAAACCGAGAGGAGGCGCGTCATGTCCATCTTCGCCCGCTATCAAGGCCGTTATGAAGCCGCTCAGGAAGAAGACATGTCGGTGCAGGAATACCTGGAGTTGTGCCGACAGGAGCCCCTGGCTTACAGCAGTGTCGCCGAGCGCATGCTGGCCGCCATAGGCGAACCGGAGCTCGTCGATACCCGGCTCGAGCCGCGGCTGTCGCGCATATTTGCCAACAAGATCATCAAGATCTACCCGGCCTTCCGCGATTTCTACGGCATGGAAGAGGTGATAGAGAACATCGTCGCCTACATCCGCCACGCGGCCCAGGGCCTGGAGGAGAAGAAGCAGATACTCTATCTGCTCGGCCCGGTAGGTGGCGGCAAATCCTCGCTGGCGGAAAAACTTAAGTCACTGATCGAAAAGGAGCCTTTCTATGCGATCAAGGATTCGCCAGTGCATGAATCGCCGCTCGGGCTGTTCAAGCCCGAGGAGGATGGCCCCATTCTCGAAGAGGACTTTGGCATCCCGCAGCGCTACCTGAACACGATCATGTCGCCCTGGGCCGTCAAGCGCCTGCACGAGTTCAACGGCGACATCACCCGATTCCGCGTGGTCAAGCTGCGGCCTTCGGTGCTGCGTCAGATCGCGGTGTCGAAGACCGAACCCGGCGACGAGAACAACCAGGACATTTCCTCGCTGGTGGGCAAGATCGACATCCGCAAGCTCGAAGAATATTCGCAGAACGACCCGGATGCCTACAGCTATTCCGGCGGACTGTGCCTGGCCAATCGCGGCCTGCTCGAATTCGTCGAGATGTTCAAGGCGCCGATCAAGGTGTTGCATCCGCTGCTGACGGCGACGCAGGAAGCCAACTACAAGGGTACCGAAGGCTTCGGCGCGATTCCTTTCGACGGCCTGATCCTGGCGCACTCGAACGAGGCCGAGTGGATGGCGTTCAAGAACAACCGCAACAACGAGGCCTTCCTCGATCGCATCTACATCGTCAAGGTTCCTTACTGCCTGCGCGTGTCCGAGGAAGTCAGGATTTACGAGAAGCTGCTGGTGAACTCATCCCTGTCCAAGGCGCCCTGCGCGCCGGACACGCTGCTGATGATGGCGCAGTTCGCCGTGCTGTCGCGCCTCAAGGAGCCGGAGAACTCGGCGATCTATTCGAAGATGCGCGTCTATGACGGCGAGAATCTGAAGGACACCGACCCCAAGGCCAAGTCCTACCAGGAGTACCGCGACTACGCCGGGGTCGACGAGGGCATGACGGGCCTGTCCACGCGCTTCGCCTTCAAGATACTGTCGAAGGTATTCAACTTCGATCATCGCGAGGTGGCCGCCAACCCGGTGCACCTGATGTACGTGCTTGAGCAGCAGATCGAGCAGGAGCAGTTTCCGCCAGAACTGGAGGCGCGCTACCTGGGCTTCATCAAGGAGTTCCTCGCCCCGCGCTATGCCGAATTCATCGGCAAGGAAATCCAGACGGCCTACCTGGAATCGTACTCGGAGTATGGCCAGAACATTTTCGACCGCTACGTGACCTATGCCGACTTCTGGATCCAGGACCAGGAATTCCGCGATCCGAACACCGGCGAGATTCTCGACCGCAGCGCCCTCAACGACGAACTGGAGAAGATCGAAAAGCCGGCCGGCATCAGCAATCCGAAGGACTTCCGCAACGAGGTGGTGAATTTCGTGTTGCGCGCCCGGGCCAAGAACGACGGCATGAATCCGGCCTGGACTTCCTACGAAAAGCTGCGCGCCGTGATCGAGAAGAAGATGTTCTCCAACACCGAGGAACTGCTGCCGGTGATCTCCTTCAACAACAAGGCCAGTGCCGACGATCAGCGCAAGCACCAGGATTTCGTCAATCGGATGAAGGCCAAGGGCTACACCGGGAAGCAGGTCCGTCTGCTCGCCGAATGGTATCTGCGGGTGCGCAAATCGTCCTGAGCTGACGGCGGCGGCCCGGCGCGACGACCCGGGCAAACACAGCGGGAGGGCAGCATGCTGCAGATCATCGACCGGCGCAACGACAGCAAGAACAAGAGCGCCGTCAATCGCAACCGCTTCATCCGGCGCTTCAAGGGCCAGATCAGGAACGCGGTGCGGGATGCCATTGCGCGGCGCAAGGTCGCCGATATCGACAATGGCGAGAAAGTCGGCATCCCGGCCAAGGATATTTCGGAGCCGCAATTCCGCCACGGCAAGGGCGGACGCTGGAGCGTGGTGCAGCCGGGTAACGAGCGTTTCATCACCGGCGACGAGTTCGACCGGCCGCCGGAAGGGAAGGGCGGCGCCAGCGGCGCCAGCCAGGATGGCGAGGGCGTCGACGACTTCGCGTTTACCCTGTCGCGCGAGGAGTTCCTCGACATCTTCTTCGACGATCTGGCCCTGCCGCGCCTGGTCAAGACGCAACTCACGCGCATTTCCGAGTACAAGCGCGTGCGCGCCGGTTTTACCTCGACCGGCGTGCCGACCAACATCAATGTCGTGCGTTCCCTGCGTGGCGCAACCGGACGGCGCCTGGCCGCGGGCGGCCCCTATCAGAAGGCGCTGCGCGCGCTGCGGGAAGAACTTGCGGAGCTGGAACGGTGTGGAGCGGGCGACAGCGAGCGGGTTGGTGAACTGCGCCACGAAATCGCCCGCCTGCTGCGCCGGTTGGAGGGTTTGCCGTTCATCGACACCTTCGATCTGCGCTACAACAGCCGCATCCGCATCCCGGCGCCGTCGACCCAGGCCGTGATGTTCTGCCTGATGGACGTCTCGGGCTCCATGGACGAAGAGAAGAAACAGATCGCCAAGCGTTTCTTCATGCTGCTCTACCTGTTTCTCACCCGCACCTACGATCAGATCGAGATCGTCTTCATCCGCCATCACACGCAGGCGCAGGAAGTCGACGAGGATGACTTTTTCCATGCGCGCGAAACAGGGGGAACCGTGGTGTCGAGTGCGCTCGAATTGATGCACAGAATCGTGTGCGAGCGCTACGCCTCGAATGTGTGGAACATCTATTGCGCCCAGGCCTCCGACGGCGACAACTGGGATGCGGACTCGCCGAAATGCCGCGAGCTGCTGGAGTCGAGAATCGTCCCGCTGGTCCAGTACTACGCTTACATCGAGATCGCGGAGGGAGAACCGCAGAACCTCTGGCGCGAATATGCCAAAGTCAAGGCCAATCATCCGCAATGCTTCGCCATGCAGCAAATTGGCGGCCTGACCGACATCTATCCGGTTTTCCGCGAACTGTTCCGCAAGAGCCTGGTGTGAGCACACCATGAACGACAAGACGCCTGCTCTGCCCGCCGGATCCGAGTGGAGCTTCGAATCGATCGAGCGCTACGACCGCGAGATCGGGCGCGTTGCCGCGGAATACGACCTCGACTGCTATCGCCACCAGCTCGAGATCATCACCGCCGAGCAGATGATGGACGCCTATGCCTCGATCGGCATGCCGGTCTACTACCACCACTGGTCCTTCGGCAAGCACTTCCTGTCCACCGAGAAAAGTTACAAGCGCGGCCAGATGGGTCTCGCCTACGAAATCGTGATCAACTCCGACCCCTGCATCGTGTACCTGATGGAGGAGAACACGCTGCCGATGCAGGCACTGGTCATCGCCCATGCCGGCTACGGCCACAACTCTTTTTTCAAGGGCAATTACCTGTTTCGCACCTGGACCTCGGCGGATGCGATCATCGACTACATGGTGTTCGCGCGCAATGTCATCGCCGAGTGCGAGGAGCGCTACGGCGAGGAGGAGGTGGAGCACCTGCTGGACGCCTGTCATGCGCTGATGAGCGTCGGCGTCGATCGCTACAAACGGCCGCCCAAACTGTCCCTGGGCAAGGAGCGCGAGCGCCGCAAGGAACGGGAAATCTACCTGCAATCGCAGGTCAACGATCTGTGGCGCACGCTGCCGCAACGTTACGACAAGGAGGAGACGGAACCGGAGCGGCGCTTTCCCGAGGAACCGGAGGAAAACCTGCTCTACTTCATCGAGAAGAACGCCCCCCTGCTGGAACCGTGGCAACGGGAAATCGTGCGCATCGTGCGCAAGATCGGGCAGTACTTCTACCCGCAGCGGCAAACGCAGTTGATGAACGAAGGCTGGGCCTGTTTCTGGCACTACACCATGCTCTACCATCTTTATGGGCAGCGCATGCTCAGCGATGGCTTCATGCTGGAGTTCCTGCAAAGTCACACCAACGTGGTGTTCCAGCCGGCTTTCAACAGCCGCCAGTTCAGCGGCATCAACCCGTATGCGCTGGGCTTCGCCATGTGGCGCGACATTCAGCGCATGTGCCAGGAGCCGACCGCGGAAGACCGCGAGTGGTTTCCCGGTATAGCGGGCAGCGACTGGCGCGAGGCGCTGGACTTCGCCATGCGCAACTTCAAGGACGAGAGCTTTATCGCCCAGTACCTGTCGCCCAAGCTGATGCGCGAGTTTCGCCTCTTCAACATCCTCGACGACGCCGAAGAGCCCAGGCTGCGCATCGAGGCGATCCACGACGAGCAGGGTTACCGGATGATCCGGCAACGCCTTGCCGATCAGTACAACCTCGGCAGCCGGGAGCCGGATATCCAGGTCTGGAATGTCGATTTGCGCGGCGAACGCTCGCTGACGCTACGTCATTTCAAGTACCAGGAACGGCCGCTGGGCGACACCCGCGACACGATGCTGAAACACGTGGCGACGCTGTGGGGCTTTCCGGTAAGGCTCGAAGAGCAGGACGACGACGGCGAGGTGAGTCTGGTGACGGAGGTCAAGATCGACCGGCGGCGGGAAAACCACGAGCCCTGATCTGCGCCTCGGTTGCGCGCGATGTCCGCAAACGCGGCGTCGGGATGGCGCTTTGCCAGCAGGCGTCCCGTGGCGGGACGCGGCCCGATGTCAGGGCTTGCGGCTCCATTTGCTGTCGGCATCGCGCAGCCACCAGCCGGACTTCCACTGCTTGTGCCAGCGCTCGCGCATCAGCACCCATATTTCCGGCTCGGCATCGCGCCGGTGGTTGCTGTCGGCCAGGGCCTGGATCAGTGCCTTGCGTTCCTCGTTTTCCGTGTCGATCAGTTTTTCCGCGATCTGGCGTTTGGCCAGCGACATTTTCGTGCCGTCGCGCAGGTAGATGAATCCGTCGTGGCCGAGGCCGATCTCGCCGGCTTCGTAAAAGCGCACCAGGCGCGACGTGCGCTGCGCCAGCGAATGCTTGACGACGACAACCGGCGGCGTGCCGATGTCCAGATTGATCGGCGGCTTGGCAGCGTCCTTGGCAAGGTCGGCAGCCGATACAGGAAGGGCGAGGCAGGCAAGCAGAAGCAGTACGAGTTGTTTCATCGGGGATCCTGTGGGTTTATTTGCCGGCCAGCAGCAGCTTGAGGTCGGCGGCGACGTTGGCGGGCGTCTCGCCGTGGCGCAGCAGCAATCTGAGCTTTCCCCGGGCGTCGAAGGCGAAGCTGCCGGTGGAGTGGTCGACGCTGTAACTGTCGGGAGTCTTTCCCGGCTGTTTGGCGTAGAACACCTTGAAGTCCCTGGCCACGGCGGCGATGGTCTTTTCGTCGGCGTAGAGGCCGAGGAAACTGGGGTGGAAGGCGGGTACATACTGGGCCAGCAATTGCGGCGTGTCGCGTGCCGGATCCACCGTGGCGAACAGCACCTGTACCCGTTTGGCATCGTCGCCGAGCAGGGTCATGGTTTCGCGCAGGGTCGACAGCGTGGTGGGACAGACGTCGGGGCACTGGGTGTAGCCGAAGAACAGGACCACGGCCTTGCCCTTGAAATCGCCCAGGCGGCGCGGCTGACCGTTGTGATCGGTGAGGCTGAAGTCCTTGCCCCAGTCCACCATCGAGATATCGGTGGACACGAATTGCCTGGGCTCGGAGCATCCGGCGAGCAGCAGCACGAGGCTCAACAACAGGGTCGACAGCAGCTTCATGGGAGTCAAAACGGGAGGGAGTACGGGAGGGAGTCGAGGCGGCAGCCAGTGTACCGCGTTTGCCGGCGGCCATTGCCGTATACTTGGACATTTTTCGCGGAGTAATAGTGAATTCGCATAGCGCAAGGGTTTTCGGCGGAGCGGCCAACGTCCTCGCCAGGGCATGGTTGTGGTTGGGGCTGCTGGCGCTGATCGGTTCCGGTCTGTTGGCGATTTTGCTGGTGCTGTCGCGTACGCCGGGCATCCAGGACGTATTCCCGCTGAAGGATATGTTCCGCGCCGCGCTGGTGGTACATGTAGATCTCTCGGTGGCGGTGTGGTTCATGGCCTTCGCCGCGGTGATCTGGAGTGCGCTGGGGCGCGACGGCTTCGCCTGGCTGGGCTGGAGCGGTTTCGTGCTGGCGGCCGTCGGTACCGCGGTGATGACGGTTTCGCCCTTCCTGCCCGGCGCCGATCCGGTGCTCAACAACTACATCCCGGTATTGCAGCAGCCGGTGTTCTATGCCTCGCTGTGGCTTTGCGGCGCGGGTTTCGGCCTTGCGGTGCTGCGTGCGCTGCTCACCACCTGGCCGCGTCCCGCCTTCGGCGCTCCGCTGCAACTCGGCGCCTTCCTCGGCGCGGTGGCCGGCTTCCTCGCCTTGGCCGCCTTTGTCTGGTCCTGGATCGTGGTGCCGAAGATCGAGGAAAAGATCTATTTCGAAGTCCTGTTCTGGGGCGGCGGCCATACCCTGCAGTTCCAGCATTCCATCCTGATGGTCGTCGCCTGGCTGTGGATTGCCGCCAGTCTGGGCACGGCGACCTCCGTTTCGCTCCGTGCGGTGTCGCTGATGTTCTGGATCGCCGCCCTGCCCCTGCTGGTGGTGCCGGCGATCTACCTGACGATACCCGCCGGCGAACTGCCGCACATGGAACTGTTCGCCAAGCTGATGATCTGGGGCCATCCCTACATGGCGCCACTGATTCTGGTCGGCTTCCTCAGCCTGTGGGTGACGCGCAAGGCGGCGCCCGACGCGGCCAAGTCGGCGTTCATCGCCTCCTTCTCGCTGTTTGCCGTGGGCGGCGTGCTGGCCTACATGATCCAGGGCGTGAACGTGGTGATCCCGGCGCACTATCACGGCTCCACCGTCGGCGTGACGCTGGCCTTCATGGGCCTGGCCTATGTCCTGCTGCCGCAACTGGGCTTCGGCGCGGTGGAGGGGGGCATGGCGCGCTGGCAGCCCTATGTGTATGGCGGCGGCCAGCTGATCCACATCCTCGGCCTGGCCTGGTCCGGCGGCTACGGCGTGCAGCGCAAGGTGGCCGGCGCCGAGCAGGCCCTGACCACGCTGCCGCAGAAGATCGGCATGGGCATGATGGGCCTGGGCGGTTTGATCGCCGTGATCGGCGGCATCATGTTCGTGCTGGTCTGCCTCAAGGTCATGACGCGGTGGAAGCGCTGACCTTGGGCTTTTTGTCCGGGGAGTTACCCACTCCATATAGCTGCATGCGAGAATCCCACGGTCCCGTGTCCTAACCATACGGAGGAGCATCATGGCCATCGTTTCCAGCAAAGACATCAGTCCTGCCTTGCGTCTCGTCACTGTTTCCGAGCGCCTGGACCTTCCGGGCACGGCGACGATCGAACAGTCGTTTCTCGCTCTGACAAAGACCGGCCAGCAGAACGTCGTGGTCGATATTGCGGAAGTGACCTTCCTCTCCTCCGTCGGCATCCGCATGCTGATTGCGAGCAGCAAGGCACTCATGGAAACGGGGGGACGCATGGCACTGGTGGTGGCTCACAATACCGCAGCGATCAAAACCCTGAAGATGACCTGTGTCGACGCCATTTTGCCGATGTTCGAAAAGTTCGCAGAGGCCGAGGCGGCACTGAAGTCCTGATCCCAAGATGCCAACGGGGACTTCGGCTGAAGTCTGTTCGCTGTCCATCAGGGCAGATCCGCTCGAATTTCGTCGGGCGTCGGCATGGCTTGAAGCATGCGGTCGCGAGCAGGCCGTGCCCGCCGAAGAAATTGCCCGGCTCGATCTCTGCCTGAACGAAGCCCTGGCCAACGTGGTGAAACACGGCGGGGCCGGAGTCGGGCAGTCCGGCATCGGCCTTGGGCTGAAGCTGTCGCGCAGCGGCGGCAGGCACATCGCGCAACTGACCGTGACCGACGCCGGAACGCCCTTCAATCCGCTTGATCATGTCACCCGGTCGCAGCCCGCGAGCCTTGAAGCGGCGAAACCAGGGGGACTGGGCATCGCGATGATGCGCATTCATTCCGACAAGCTCGATTACCGGTATCTTGAGGGGCGAAATCAGCTCGAATTTTCAGTCAGCTGGCAATCGGCCGCGGCGGACCCGGTGCCCCGGCCCGCGACGTTTCAGATGCAGCCCTTCAGGCGCGGTCCCGACCGGCGGATGCAAGACGATGCGGCGAATGGCGCCGCAGGCGAAAGCTCGCCGCGACGGCTCGAGCGAAGAACCCTCGGCATGCGCTGGATCCCGCTTTTCCAGGGTGTCGATGAAGACGCCGTCCATCAGGCACTGGAAGATGCCGAGGTCTTGTTGCTGCCAGGCGGAACACCGCTGCTCAAGCCCGGCGAACACAACCAGAGCGTGTTCATCCTGCTGTCCGGCGACGTCACGGCCAGTCTGGACAGCAATCTCAGTCCCCACGCGGCCATTCCGATTGCACCGGGCCAGTGCATTGGAGAACTTTCGGCGATCGACGGGAAATCGGCGTCCGCCCTGGTGCTGGCGCTGACCGATGCGCGGGTGCTCAAGCTGTCGAAGGACTTATTCTGGAACCGGCTCATGGCCCTGCCGGGAGTCGCCGGCAACCTGATGATCACGCTGACGGAGCGGATGCGCAGCACCAACGAAGTGGCCCTGAAGGCCCAGCGCGAACAACTCGAATTGATCCATATCCGCAAAGAGCTCGATGTGGCCCGCCAGTTGCAGGTCAGCATGGTGCCCCTGCAACGCCCGATGTTTCCCGGCCGCAAGGACATCGATGTGTGCGGTTTCATGGAGCCGGCGTCCAGTGTCGGTGGCGACCTGTTCGATGCCTTTTTCATCAGCCAGCGGCGCCTGTTTTTTTGCATCGGCGACGTCGCCGGCCACGGTGTGGCCTCGGCACTGTTCATGGCCCGGACCATCGGCCTCATGAGGGTCCTGGCGATGAGCACCGGTGAACCCGACCGCTTGCTGGCGGAACTCAACGACCGTCTTTGCATCGGCAACGACACCAATATATTCGTCACCGTGTTCTGCGGCGTGCTCGACACGGATACAGGAGAGTTGATCTATTCCAACGGCGGCCACTGTCCTCCCCTGCTGCGCAAGGGAGGGGTCAGCGCGCCCCTGCCGCTGCCGCGGGGGCCCTTGATCGGCGCCTTCGAGGGCATGAACTTCCTGACCCTGGGCGTGACCCTCGATCCGGGCGATACCCTTTTCTGCTACACCGACGGGGTCACCGAAGCACAGACGCCGGCCGGCGAGGAATTCAGCGACGAGCGCTGCCTGCCTTTGCTCGATGCGCTGGGCCATTTGCCTTTGCCGGAAATGCTGGATGCCCTGCGCCGCGAGGTAGGAGTTTTCACCGGCACCCCGATGCTCGACGATGACTGCACGATGCTTGCGCTGCGGCGTCCGGCAGCGTAGGTCTCCTTGCCGGCGGCGAGCAGGCAGGCAGGGAATGTCCCGCAAAAAAGTCGGCGCTGGCGACACGGCGGCCGGCTTCGATGACCGCAAAGTGCGGATCGCCCGCATCTGGTAAGTTAACGCCGACGTACCGCTTTCCAAAAGGAGACTGATTATGACCACGAGGTATAAAGCAGGATCGCGCCTGGCGATGTTTGTCGTGTTGGCCGGACTTTCCGTCGGTGGCGCATGGGCTGGCAAGCCTGAGGGAGTGGGCCAGGGCAAGCCGGCCAAAGCCAGCAAGGATCACGCCGCCGGAAATCAGCCGGGGGCCGCGGTGGGGCATGGCTTCAACGCAGAGACCCGCCGCGTCGTCAATGACTACTACGGCTCGCGCTTCCGTTCGGGCAAGAAATGTCCTCCGGGCCTGGCAAAGAAAAACAACGGTTGCATGCCGCCGGGCCAGGCGAAGAAGTGGGCCAAGGGTCAGCCCATCCCCATGGATCTGCGCGTCTATGACCTGCCCAAGGACCTTCGTCTGAAGTTGCCGCCGCCGCCGCCCAACCATCGCTACGTGCGTGTGGCGGCGGATATCCTGCTCATCGCCATCGGCACCCAGATGGTAATCGATGCCATGGAGGACATCGGGCGCTAGCGGCTGCAGGTTCCAACCAGGCAGAGGAAGAGCGGCCATGGCACGAGTCAGGACGATGGAGCTCGATGTCGAGGAAACCCCGTGAACGACCTGCTGCCCGCCATTGAAATCGAGACCGCCGCCCTGCCGCGGTTTTCGGTTATCTGGATGCACGGCCTCGGCGCCGATGGTTCGGATTTCGAGCCTGTGGTGCCGGAGCTGGGCCTCGATGGCGGTCCCGGCGTGCGCTTCATCTTTCCGCACGCACCGCAGATCCCGGTGACCTGCAACGGCGGCTACGTCATGCCGGCCTGGTACGACATCGTTTCGCTGGACGCCAACAGCCGTGAGGTGGATGAAGCCGGGGTCATCGCTTCCCGGCAGGCGATCCGGCGCCTCATTGCACGCGAGAACCAGCGCGGCGTGCCGTGCGCGCGGATTTTTCTGGCGGGCTTTTCGCAAGGAGGGGCGGTGGCCTACACCGCGGCGCTGACCCACGCCGAATCGCTCGCCGGGGTCATCGCGCTATCGACCTACATTCCCACCCCTACGCTATTGGAAACAGAAGCCACGGTGGCCAACCGGGCCGTGCCGATTTTCGCGGCGCACGGCAGCTACGATGATGTGGTGTCTCCCGAACTGGGCATCCGCGCGCGGGATTTCCTGCTTCGGCACGGCTATGGCGTCGAGTGGCATGAGTACCCGATGCCGCATTCGGTCTGCCTTGAGGAAGTGCAGGAAATCGGCCGCTGGCTCAGGGAAAGGATGACTTGATCGCGGATTGTCGCGTGACGCCTGAGGCAGTGCTTTACCGGCGCGTGACAAATTCGGCCCTGGGATCCAGCCGGGCCACGACCTGGTTTTTCTTGCGCCACTCCCACGGCGGCATCGGCGCGGCATCCTGCCACAGGCCGATCCGCCTGTTCCTTGCGTCGAACTCGGCGTATTCGTAGTAGCCCTGGTCGGCCAGCGACTGCTCGCGCCGGGTTTCCCGATCCCACCACGCCAGGCCGGCTTCGAGCTGCGCCAGTCCGGCATCGAGCGTCTTCGGGCAGGTCGGGCACGGAGGGGTTTGCAGCGTCAGCTTGCCGACGATGCGTCCGTAGCGATCCTGCTTGCGCCATTCGACCCTGACTTCCTTGCCCAGCACCAGGTCGATCAGGTGCTGCTTCGATTCCTTGCCGTAGGGCTGCCTGAACTCGGGCGCGTCGATGGCGGCGAGGCGGACCTTGTGCCGGACTCTGGCCTTATCCACCACGGTGAGGGTGGCGCCGTCGCTGATGTCGCCTACCCGCCCGGCAATGGTGTCGGCTAGTATTGGCCCTGCCTGCAGGAGCAGGCTCAAGACGAGTAAATGGCGAAGCATGGACACGGGCAATCCATCCTTTCAGGAATGCAGCGCCTGCCGGCGTCGGCGAATTTGATGCTTATTGGAAAGTAGATCATGCCACCTCCTACGAGTGCAAGAAAAGTGTTGATCGTGACCGGCGGCTCACGGGGCATCGGAGCCGCCATTGCCAGCCTCGCGGCGCGGGAGGGCTACGCGGTCTGCCTGAGTTATCTGGGCAATCGCGATGCCGCCGCTGAGGTGGTTGCGTCAATTGTCGGTAAAGGCGGCGTCGCCCTTGCGGTTCAAGCCGACGTGGCCGTCGAGGAAGATGTCGTCAGGCTTTTCGGGCAGGTCGATGCATCCCTGGGGCGGGTCACGGCACTGGTCAACAACGCCGGCATCCTGGAGCGGCAGACTCGTGTCGAGGACATGGACGCCGCGCGCATCGGCCGGATTTTTGCGACCAATGTGATTGGCAGCTTCATCTGCGCCCGCGAAGCCGTGCGCAGAATGTCGACGAAGCATGGTGGAGCCGGCGGCGCGATCGTCAATCTTTCCTCGCGGGCATCCCGCCTCGGTTCGCCCGGCGAGTACGTCGACTATGCGGCCTCAAAGGGAGCGATCGACACCTTCACGGTCGGCCTGGCCAAGGAAGTGGCGGCCGAGGGCATCCGCGTCAATGCCGTCAGTCCGGGAATCATCCATACCGACATTCATGCCAGCGGCGGCGCTCCCGATCGCGTGGAGCGCATGAAGGAAGGCATCCCGATGAAACGCGGCGGAACTGCCGAAGAGGTCGCCAGGGCAGTGCTGTGGCTGCTGTCTGACGTAGCCTCCTATACGACGGGGGCGACGATAGACGTTGCCGGCGGCCGCTAGCCTGCAGCGACCTGACCGAAAGTCGGCGCTGGCGGAACGGCGACGGGTGCCGGCGAGATGGCTACTGGCGGCGTCGCGGCTCTGGAGGAAATGGCTATTCGGACTCTGTAATGGATTTACTTACAGGCTGATGCGGCGCACCGGATTTGGGTTGTTGGCTGATCCAAGCATGAAGCAATCGATGACTCGGAAGTGCCCGCAATAGACATTCACCATCGCGGCGGCTCGGCGGCAGGTTACTGAGCGGAACAGTCGTACTGACTGAAGGCTGACTGAGTATTCCTCGGCCACTTTTGACCCTGAGCCTGTAGCCAGACTCAGGCGGCAATGCGCAAATTCCCTGCCGATCTGACGCTGATGGCGATCAATGTCTCGGGTACTCAAGTTCGCTGCTTTCCAGCGATGGCTGCTGCCTCCAATTCGCTTATACGCCGATTGATGTTCATCTTGGCCGCGTTATATATCGCGTCGTCCGTCTGCCGAACTCTTTTTTCGAACAGAAGTGCGATGAGTTGGTGGGCCGGCTTCTTCACGCCAATATAAGCACCTGTGCCGATCAACGCACCGACAACGAAGCCAAGAACGGGATTCGAGGTTGCTTCAACTGCGACACTGCCGGCCGACATGGCGGCCGCAAAACTGATTGTGGAGGCGGTGATGTCGGAATAGAAATTAACGTTATGAAGGGCTTGAATTCCTCCCCCTTCGTGGATGGCAAAACTCGAATCGACTAAGAGAATCGTCGCCCCCACGATTGCATTACCTTTGACGGTGCCTTTTACTGCGTTGATGCCTAGACCGGCAGGCTGAGCGGCGGGAGTCGATGCAATGCGCAGGGCATTACGTGACATCAGATGGGTTGCCAGTCGCTCGGCTGCAATGACAGACGCGCCCCGAGTCAGCTCCCGCGGTGCGTCCGAAATGGATTCTTGGTCAGCAAGATTGACCACCATGATTCCCCGGGCCAAGCCGAATGCCGCGCCAAGCGACACATAGCCCGCGTAGTGCTCGCGCCTCATGCTCCGGTGGCCACGAGCAAGCCCATCGTCGATATCGCGATAGGCAAACCCCAGTCCCTTGATGCGTGAATACTTTCGGCGTGCCTCGGCGGCACCAGCGGCGTTACCTGCGCGATCATATAAATCGATTTGTGCCTGCAAGTACTCTCGGGTTGCCGCGACGTGGTCGTCGGGAATGAGAAACAAATCGGCTTTATGGTCCTTGACCATGTCACGGGCGTAGGTTGCCGGACTGCCGGAAGCATGGACCTTGATCTGGGCGCTCACGGGGCGCATGCCTTCTCTGCGTAAATAAGCGTCAACCTGGGGCGCCGTAGGCTTGGGAACATACCCCCAGTCGGGATTTTTACCCAAGAATAGTGCTTCGGCCATTAATCCCTTGAGTTGGCCGCTCTTTGCGGGATCACGAAGGTCAATCGACAAAATTTTCTGATGCGCTTTTTTCCGTGAGTCACCGACCTTGTTAGGCATTTTTCGGCGCAAAGCGTCTTCAAGTAGTTCGACTTCCACCGGGCGGATGCCGGGGAGAACGGGGCGATGTTCGTCTCTGGCCCGTATTGCTTTTCCAAGGTACTGCGCTTCTCCTCCTTTGCCGAGAGGAATATAGGATTCGCAGTGCCCGCCGGAGGGCAGCACGGCGCTTAACGCCAATACGAGGCAGGCCACTGCCTTCATTAGTGGTGATCCAAATTGTGGCGCCGTAGCGATGGATCAACTAGTGTGCTTGCAAGTTTTACTTTACGTTCGTCGTCCAGCGCGGAATTGCAGCGCTGAAGCAGTTCCGCGTACATGTTCATTACTGCCGGTTCAAGAAGGCTGGCGTCGATATATCTCAGGTAATCGCCGCAGAAGTTCAAAATAGCCAACTTGTCCGGATTGACCGCCTTAACGACACCGCCGGTATGGCTTGAAAAGGTCACCAAGCCGCCCCGAATCTGCTCAATCGCCCAAGAATTGTAGCGTAGGCGTCTGAGTTCTTCGACACGCCTCGATGTAGTCAGGATTGCGGCGGAAAGCTGTTCAAGGTCTTTTCTTTGCTCCGCTGTTTGGGGCACCGGAAAAAGGCTCAGCAACAAGTTGATTTGCGACAACTTGTCCACTGCTTCTGGGGACTTCGTCGCCTTGATCGCGGCCGTCATCAATGTATTCACTTGATCTTTTATTTTCTTGCGAAGGTCGTTGATCGCTTTGCCGATAGCTTTCTGCGCCTGTTCCTCGTCACCGGGTGCGATCAGCCATCCGTCGACCTCGGAAATAGTCTTCGCCAGCATTTCGATCGCGGCAGATTCGGGAACGTTCTGGAGATGTTGTTGCACCGCGGCCGCTGTCTTGAAATCGATCTTATCGGGCGGGTTTAAAGCGCTATCCGCTGCGGTTGTAACTTTTCCCGGCTCGGAGGGTGAAGGGCTAGGGGAGCAGCCGAGGATGACCCACATGGCCAAGGCGGCGATAAGGACAGTTCTCATGAATTTTCTCAATGGGTCAAAACCGATGTTTGCGGTGGTACGTTAGCTTAGGCAACCACCATGGTGGAGTAAGTAGAGTCTATGCCTAAGAGATTATTCTGACATTCCCAACCTTATACCTATGAGCATCGTGCAGCATTGCAACGAACTACTTGTCGCTGAATCGGCTAATTTTCATTGCTCTTCGTTTCTCTTAAAGAGCCGTTTTTCCAGAAACAGAACACCGCAAACGCATTCCATTGACTGTTGTTTGGAAATTCTAAGGAAACACTGAATAAGTATCAAACACTGTGAACGATTTCGTTGTCATGAAGTCAGACAAAGAGTTGTGATCACAAGGGACAAGACGATGAAGCAGATGACGCTGGCGGCAGTGAAAGGATTCGAGAAGCACGGCCGGACAACGCGCAAGGCGGAGTTTCTGGCGCGGATGGACGGCCTGATGCCGTGGGCCGAATTCTGTGCCTTGATCGAGCCGCATTACCCGAAGGCGGGGAATGGTCGTCCGCCGGTGGGCGTGGAACGGATGCTGCGGATGTACTGTGTGGCCAACTGGTTCAACCTGAGCGACGAAGCCTGCGAAGACGCACTCTACGACGTGGCCGTGTTCCGGGAGTTCTGCCGGTTCGATTTTGGACGCGAACGGGCGCCCGATTCGACGACCCTGCTCAACTTTCGTCACCTGATGGAAGAGCACGACCTGGGCGCGGCGTTGTTCGCCAAGGTCGGCGAATTGCTGCTGGCCAACGGCATGAAGCTGTCGGGCGGCACCATTGTGGATGCCACGCTGATCGCTGCGCCCCCGTCGACCAAGAACCAAGAGAAGAGCCGCGATCCGGAAATGCATCAGACCAAGAAGGGCAACGAGTGGCACTTCGGCATGAAGCTGCACATTGGCACCGACAGCCAGACCGGTCTGGTCCATAGCGCGAGTGTCACCGCGGCGAACGTCCATGACAGTCACCAGGTACCGAACCTGCTGCATGGCGAGGAGACCCGCTTCTACGGCGACAGCGCCTACCGAGGCAAGCAGCAGCGGGAGCGACTCAAGGAGATTGCGCCGAAGGCCAAGGACTTCACCAACAAACGCGCCTACAAAAACTATCCCTTGACGGAAGCCGACAAGGAAACCAACCGTCGCAAGTCCAGTGTGCGCTCCAAGGTCGAGCACCCGTTCCTCACCTTGAAGCGTCTGTGGGGCTTTGCCAAGGTTCGCTATCGCGGCCTGGCGAAGAACGCCAACCGGGCTTTCGCCATGCTGGCCATGCTCAACATCAACAAATGGGGACGACCTCTCACAGGAGAGGTGCGTCCGGCATGAGCAGAATGAGGCGGAATACCCTGCGTTCTGGCCAAAAACAGGCGGATTATTCGATGCAAATGACATTGACATCACCATTTCGTCTCGATTTCACCTTGCCGCTGAATTTTGCGGCGGCTTATTCAGCGTTTCCCTAAGCGTCTGCCCTTCGATTCAATTGTGCTTAAAGTAACAGAATGCAGGCTCGCCAGATGAGCTACCCGCCTTTGAACATTTGAAACATCGATATGCAGCTTGGGGCGGAAGCTTCAGTTCATCGAAGCGTGAATCGGTCATTGAGCGCCAACAGCTGGTGGATGGGCGGTAGCCGGCGTGTTGTCGCCCGATTCAGGACAGAGGCGCAAGATCGGCAGTGGCCGAGTTGTGTGAATTGGCCCGATAGCGGGTTACAGAGTGCTGCGGTCATTCAGGTGGCCGGTTCGCGGAAACGTCGAGTGTCGGCTCCTGGCCGGATGCGGAAGACCAGTTCTAGCCCCAAGCTTGAGTTAGCAGTTCATCAAGAGCATCCGTGATGCGACTACCCTCCGAGCTCAGTGATTCCACATACTCTCCAAGCAACTCGTTTGGAACCGAGGCAATTTCGAGCGGATGCAGGACCACTTGAACATTTTCAATTTTGAACGATGGGTTAAATCGCGGATTGCTTACCTTCCCGAGAGCAGCTTTTCGAACCATGGGGACAACCACCCGTCGAAGGTAACTGTCATACAACGACGACTGGACAAGCACGACATAGGGAATATCGTCCCGGTGCTTTCCTATGTTCCGATGCACATCGAATTGCGCCATATCGCTGGTTCAAAGAGATGAATACTCGTCAGCGAATGACCCATGCCTGGCGTTGAACGCGTTCCACATCGACATGGTCGCTTCTAGAGTCCTGGCCTTGGCCATACGCTGTTGACGCTCGTGTTCGACATAATCCGCAAGCAGCGACTCAACCACTCCGGAGAGGTTGTTGGTCAGACTTCGTACCTGGACAACCAAGTCTTCATTCAAGGTCAGATTTACTGGGCGCTTCCTGGATTCACCATTCAGTGTAGTTGCCTTCATTGCACACCTCCAATGCGCATTGTATGCGCATTTTCATGGAAATGGAATGGAATTCCTTAACTTCCGCTTCTGGCCGAACTGCGACCTCCACTTGCGCCCAGAGCCGAAATCCGGCGGGATTGTGCGCAGCAAAACAGAATGCCAGGCATACGCTATCGCCCAGCGATATAAATCATGGCGCAGCGTGGCGTCGGAACTTCCAGCTTTCCCGCCGCCTACTTCGGCTGGAAGGCCATCGAACGCGCCGAGACGGTGAAGGCATCGGAGAAGCACATGCCATCCTCGGCGCCCTGGTTCTTCAGCGAGGGGAAGATCGCCTCGACCATCTTTACCGAGCCGCAGGCATAAATCTCCTTGCCTCCGAGATCGGGGAAGTCCTCGAGGATGGCTTCGTGCACCAGGCCGGTGCGACCCTGCCAGTTGTCCCCGGGTGCGGCATCCGAGAGCACCGGGATGAAATGGAAATTCTCGTGCTCGCGTGCCCAGGCCACGGGCAAATCCGGCAGATAGAGATCGGCCAGCTGGCGCACGCCCCAGTAGAGGTAGATTTGCCGCTTGAGGCCGCGCTGGAAGGCATCCTCGACCATGCTCTTGACCGGGGCGAAGCCCGTGGCGCCGGCGACGAAGACGATCGGGCGTTCGGATTCGCGCAAGGCGAAATCGCCCAGCGGGCCTTCGAACTTGACGGCATCGCCGACCTTCATCTGTTCGAAGACGTGCGTGGTGTAGCGCCCGCCCGGCATCAGGCGAATTTGCAGTTCGATCAGGTCGGGCTGGTGCGGCGGATTGGCGAAGGAGAAGGCGCGGTGCTGGCCGTCGTCGAGCACGATGTTGATGTATTGCCCGGCCTTGAACGGAATCGTTTGTCCTTCCGGCAACTGGAGCATGACGCGCATGACGTCATGGGTCAGCTTTTCCATCCTCACCACATGGGCCGTGTATTGGCGGATCGCGGCCGGCGCCGCGGACGATTCATATTCGATCTCGACATCGCCCAGCGCGGTGGCGCAGCACAGCAGCACCTTGCCGGCGGCGAGCTCCTCGGCGGAAAGAACGCTGGGCTGGTACAGGCCGGGGTTCACCTTGCCGCTCAGCACGGTGCATTTGCAATTGCCGCAACCGCCGTTGCGGCATTCGTAGGGCAGGTTGATGTCCTGGCGCAAGCCGGCGTCGAGCAGGGATTCGTCGAAGCGGATGGCGACGGCCCGGTGGTCGGGATGGAAGGTCACTCTGGCTTCGGCCTTGGCCGCGCCCATGCGCTTGGGCGGCAGCCACGGCGCAAGGAACAGCAGCAGCGACAGGCCGACGATGCCGAACCAGACATACAGCGGATTGACGGCATAGACCAGCGCCAGCACCGGCATCTGGAACCAGTCGATGGCGATGTTGGTCGG
>CAZYTN010000013.1:0-21012 GCA_964650115.1 uncultured Sulfuritalea sp. | reverse complement strand
CGGGCGAGTAGAGGACTTCCACCTCCAAGTGAGTGCGCCCTGCCGGGCGCACCATGGCAAACAAAGGGACCCTCGCGGTCCCTTTGTCGTTATGTCCGCGCGAGAGGCGCGGACGGTATCCCCTGGCGGGATTACGCGGATTTGCCGGCCAGCATGGCGCGCAAGGCGCTCGCCTTGGCGCGCGCGGTACCGGCATCGGGCACGGTGTTCCCCTGCGCCAGCGCTTTCTGCGCCGCCTCGCCCATTTCGGCGATGAAGCGCGAGGGCTCGCGCGGCATCCATTCGCGGCCCTGCTTGCGCCGCTCGCACCAGGTCACCGTCAGACTGGCCTGCGCGCGCGTGATGCCGACATACATCAGCCGGCGTTCCTCCTCCAGCTTGGCTGCCTCGAGCGAGTCGCGATGCGGCAGCAGGCCTTCCTCGACGCCGACCAGGAAGACGTGGCGAAATTCCAGACCCTTCGCCGCATGCAGGGTGGCGAGTTGCACCGCGTCCTGTTCTTCGTTGTTCTTGTCCAGCATCGACAGCAGCGCCACCGACTGTGCCAGTTCGAGCAGGTTCCTGCCTTCTTCCTCGCCCTTGCGACCCAACCACTCGACGAAGTCGCAGACGTTGGCCCAGCGGGTTTCCGCCTCGCGCGCTTCCGACGACTGAAACAGCCAGCTCTGGTAGCCGATCGCGTCGATCAGATCGTTCAGGACCTTGCCGGCGGGAGCTGATGCGGCGCGCGCTTCGATGCGCTGGATGAAATCGCCGAACTCGCGCAATGCCGTGCGCTGCTTGACGTTGAGCTCGGCATCCAGTCCCGGCGCGTAAATGCTGACGAACAGGCTCTGGCGGCTGCGCCCGGCGGCGCGGCCGAGCCCTTCCAGGGTGGTGCCGCCGATGCCGCGCTTGGGCGTGGTCACGGCGCGGATGAAGGCCGGATCGTCGTCCGGGTTGGCCAGCAGGCGCAGATAGCAGGTGAGGTCCTTGATCTCGGCGCGATCGAAAAAGGATTGCCCGCCGGAGATGACATAGGGAATCCGCTGCGCGCGCAACTGCTGCTCGATGGCGCGCGCCTGATGGTTGCCGCGATAGAGGATGGCGTAATCGGAAAACTTCGTGCGCCGCTCGAAGCGATGCGCCGACAGGCGCGAACCGACCCACTCGGCTTCGTGGTCGCCGTCGCGGCAGGTCTGGATGTGGATCGTATCGCCCTGACCGTGTTCCGACCACAGCTTCTTTTCGAAGAGCTTGGGGTTATTGGCGATCAGCGTATTCGCGACCTGCAGGATGCGCGCCGTGGAGCGGTAGTTCTGCTCGAGCTTGACCACTTTCAGATTCGGATAGTCGTCGCGCAACAGGCGCAGGTTTTCGCTGTCTGCGCCGCGCCAGGCGTAGATGGCCTGGTCGTCGTCGCCGACCGCGGTGAAGGAGTCGCGCCCCTGTGTCAGCAACTGCAGCAGGCGGTACTGGCCGCGATTGGTGTCCTGGTACTCGTCCACCAGCACATGCCAGAGCCGGCTGCGCCAGCGCTGCGCGACATCGTCATGCTCCGTGAAAATCTTTACCGGCAAGCGGATCAGGTCGTCGAAATCGACGGCCTGGTAGGCGCGCAGGGTGCGCTCGTAATCGACGTAGAGCTGCGCCGCGGCGGCCTCGATCTCGTCCACTGCCACCTGCTGCGCCGCGGCCGGCTCGGTCAGCCGGTTCTTCCACAGCGAGATGCGCGACTGCAGGGCGCGCAGCCGTCCCTTGTCGACATTGCCGACGAGCTCCTGGAACAACGTCGTGGTGTCGGCCGCGTCGAGAATCGAGAAGCCCGGCTTCAGGCCGGCCTTGACAGCTTCCTGGCGCAGGATGCGCACGCCGAGGGCGTGAAAGGTGCTGACGATGACGCCTTCGGAACGCCCGCCGATCAGCTTGCCGACGCGCTCCTTCATTTCCTTCGCCGCCTTGTTGGTGAAGGTGATGGCGGCAATGTGCGAGGGCGCGATGCCGTATTGCTCGATCAGCCAGGCGACCTTGTGCGTGATGACGCGGGTCTTGCCCGAGCCGGCGCCTGCCAGCACCAGCAGCGGGCTTTCGAGGTGATGCACGGCCTCGAGTTGGGCCGCGTTGAGTTTGACCATGGGGTGAATGTCGGCGGCGCCGTGCCACCGGCGCCGACTTTCGATTTACGTTCGGATGCCGCCCGGATACGGCTATTTCAGCGCGCCGAAGACCATCTGCGCCATCTTCCCGGCGGCGCCGAGCGGATCCTTGCGGATCGCCTTCTCCTCCTCAGCCATCATCAGGTACAGGCCATCCAGTGCCTTTTGCGTCACGTAGTTCTCGAGGTGCGCATCCTCCTCGCGCACCAGGCCATAGCTGGCCGCCTTGCCGGCGAACTGGTCGTATTTCTTTGCCACCTTGACCTTGTCCATGGCCGCCTTCACCATGGGCTTGAATTTCTCGGTCAGGGGGCCGGAGGTGGTACGGCGGAAGTATTGCGTCGCCGAATCCTCGCCACCCGTCAGGATGCCCTTGGCGTCCGCCACCGACATCTGCTTGATCGAATTCACCAGCAGCGCCTTGGCCTCCGGTACCGCCGCTTCCGCCGCCCGGTTCATGGCCGTAATCAGTTCATCGGCCTTCTTCCCCATGCCCAGGCCACGCATCACCCTCTCGACCTTCTGCACGCTTTCCGGCAAGGGAATCTTCACTTTCGGATTGCCCAGAAATCCGTCCTTCTTGCCCAGCAGATCCACCGCCTTGCCGGCGCCTTGCGTAAGGGCTTCCTTGAGGCCGCCATTGGCGTCCTTGCCCGAGATGTCGGCAAGGCCGGCGGCGTGGGCGGCGACGGCCAGCAGCAGGCCGGTGAAGAGTGACAGTATCAAGCGCATGTCAGGAATCCTTTGGCAAATTTCGATGGGCGGCGGCCGGGGTTGCTGCCTGCCATTATTGCATTTGCCTTGCCTGCCGTCAGAAGTGAAATCGGTGCTCCGGTATCGGTGGTCGATACCTTTCGTGGCAGGCGCTGCGCCGTTGCCGTTTTCGGTTTACCCTGTGGCGGACTGGATGCATTCTGAGATTGCCTTCACTCAGGAGAACGCCATGAAAACCCTGTACCGCCACCTTCCACTGCTCGTCACGATCCTGCTGGCGGCAGCCGCCTTGCTCCATGGCCCCATCGCCCAGCCGCCCGGCTATCACGACTTCGCCGATCAGGATGTTGTGCTCGGCATACCTCACTTCGCGGATGTGATCTCGAACATTGGTTTTGCCCTGGTGGCCGTTTGGGGCTGGATCAAACTCGCGCCGGCAAGCCGCGATCAGCATAACCAATCGGGCCGGGCCGGCTACCGCCTGTTCCTGATCGGGCTGTTCTTCACCGCACTGGGGTCGTCCTGGTACCACCTCGCGCCCGACAATGCCAGCCTGGTCTGGGACCGCCTGCCGATCGCCCTGGCCTGCGGCGGCTTGCTGGCCGGCGTCTGGGGAGATGTTCAGCGCAAGGACAGCCGCCAACTCGCCGCGTGGCTCGCGCTCGCCGCCATCGTCAGTGTCGGCTGGTGGCATTTCACGGAGTTGTCGGGCACGGGCGACCTGCGCCCCTATCTGCTGCTGCAGGGCCTGCCCATCCTGCTGATTCCGCTCTGGCAATGGATTTACAAAATGCCGGCCGGCGACCGCCTGGCCTTCGGCGCCGCCCTCGCGCTGTATGTCGTCGCCAAGTTCGCCGAACTGGGCGACCACGAAATCGCTGCCGCACTGGGCGCCGTCACGGGCCATACGCTGAAGCATCTGCTCGCTACCGGCGCCGCCGCGCTGATCGTCGCGCGGCTGGTGGCCAGGGTGCACAACCGGATCAGGACTTGCGCCGGTGCATGTCCGCCAGCGCCGCCATCAGCCATGAACGCATGCCGATGACGATGGTGTAGGGGCGACGCTGGTCGGGCGGCAGTTTCTGGTCGGCCAGGTGCTGGTTGGAAAAATCCTGGCCGATGCGCATCAGGCGCTCGCGGAAGGAGTTGGCCAGGCCGCGGCCGATCTCGCCATGCACCACCATCAGCATTTCCGACTCGCCGTCGAAGCCGCCGGCGAAGTAGTCGTGCAGCACCTCCTTGCGGAAGTAGGCCATCACCGGCCCGTGCGCCAGCCAGCGAAAACCCTTGGCCACCTTGAGCCGGTAGCGGTTGCCGGGGCGCAGGTCGATGATGCCGATCCGGTCCAGCTGCGTCAGGGCGCGTACCAGCCTGGCCTCGGTCAGATCGTAGGTGGCGAGGATTTCCTCGGCCGGCACCTGGCTGATGACGCAAATCGCCACCACCAGCAGCGTGCGGTCGGCGACCACCGCCTTTTCCTGCGCCAGCGTCAGCTCCAGCATCAGCGGCGCGCTATCGGCGACGCGGCGGGCGAGGTCGGCGAAGTCGAGGTTGATGATGCGGCAGATGTCGTCGATGCGCGACAGCGGCATGTCGCCGCCTTTCGAGAACATGCGCTTGACGCTGGACTCGGCCATGCCGAGGCGTTGCGCAACCACCGCATAGGTGACGCCGGCGGCCTTGAGTTCGGCCTTGAGCTGCGCAATCAAATCGACGGTGGTGCTCATGACATCGGCAATTCCGGCAAATAGTATCTGCAAACGATACTACAAGTCGAGAGCCATGACACATCGTCGCCTTTGCTTGTACCGAAAAACTCCTGTACCCATGATGCAGCCGTCACCCGACAAGAGACCAAGGAAAACATCATGGAACACACGGCACGCATCATCCAGCGCGACACCGGACCATTAAGCCCTGCCCCCATAAAAGGAGAACTCTCATGACACACGATACTTCCCGCCGCTGCGCCCTGCGCACCCTGATCGGCCTGGCTCTCGCCCCCGCCGCCGCGCTGTGCGCCGCTCCCGCCCGGGCGCATGACGGCGCAGCGAATGCCAGCGCCGCCTCCAGCCTTTCGCTCTCGCTGCCGGTCGCCGTGATCAGCGCGGCCCCCGTGATGATCCTCGGCGCCGGCGCCGTGCTGACCGTGGTCGCGATCGAGGCCTCGGCCAACGGCACCATCTGGCTGCTGCGCCGCGCTGCGGACGGCGCCACCGCCAGCCTGCGTTTCTCGGGCGAGGCCGCCGCCGCATCGGCGGTGGTGGCCGGCACCGCGATTTCGGTTACCGCCGTCGCCGCCGGCTGGCTGCTCTCGGTCGCCGGCGAAGTCATCTGCCTGGTGCCCAATGCCCTGGGCGAGTCGCTGCTCTACAACGAGAGGATACGGTGATGGATATCCTGCACGGCATCGCGTGCGCCGCGCGCCGCATGCTTTTTGCCTTGATGGTGGCGGCTGCAATAGTCGGCGCCGGCGGCACGGCGCTGGCCGGGCAGAACTGCGAGCCGCGCCGCCCGACTGTCGACTCGATCCGCCGCGACCTCGCGCTGGCGGCCAGCGTCGCGCAACAGCTCGACGAGATGGCATGGCGCGACGGCGTCAAGGTGGTGCTGATCGCCCGCGCCGGGCAGAACCTGGGCCAGCACGGCCTGCGCTATTCGCACCTCGGCATCGCCTATCGCGACGAGGCGGCACTGGACGGGCGCGGCGCCTGGCGCGTGGTGCACAAGCTCAACCAGTGCGGCAGCGGCCAGAGCACGCTGTATCGGCAAGGGCTGGCCGAATTTTTCGGCGACGGCCTCTACGTTCATGAAGCCGGAGTGGTGGTCTTGAAGCCCGCGCTCGCTGCGCGACTGGCGCAGCAGCTGAAAGATGACGGCGTGCTGGCCGCGCTGCACGAACCGCGCTACAACATGCTCGCCTACCCGTGGTCGGGCTCATACCAGCAGAGCAACCAGTGGGCGATCGAAACCCTGGCCATGCTGGCCGACCCCGCCGTCAGCAGCCGCGCGGCCGCACGGAGCTGGCTGCGTGCCCGCGACTACCGGCCGACGACCCTGCAGATTTCCTCCCTGACGCGCCTCGGGGCGCGCATGTCGTCGGCGCACATCAGCTTCGACGACCACCCCTTCGGCCGGCGCATGGCCGGGCAGATCGACACCGTCACGGTCGACTCGGTGTTCGCCTGGATGGAGCGCTCCGGCCTCGGCAGCCTGCTGCTGCGACTGCGCACGCTGCCGCCGGCCATCACGCCCGCCCGGACTGACATGCAAACGACTTAGAATCCGCGACTTCGCCCCGAATCAGCAAAGGACACGTTCATGAGTACCCAATCCGGCCTGCTGCGCGCCCGCCGCTTCGCCCCGCTGTTCGTCACCCAGTTTCTCGGCGCGCTCAACGACAACGTGCTGAAGAACGCGATGGTCGTGCTGCTGACCTTCCAGGCGGCGAGCTGGACCACGATCAAGCCGGAGCTGCTGGCCAACCTTGCGGCCGGAATCTTCATCCTGCCCTTCTTCCTGTTTTCCGCGACGGCGGGGCAACTCGCCGACAAGTACGACAAGTCGCGCCTGGCGCAACTGGTGAAGCTGCTGGAAATCGGCATCGTACTCGTCGCGGGTGCGGGCTTCGTGCTGCACAGCATCACCGTTCTCTTCACCAGCCTCTTCCTGCTCGGGCTGCATTCGACGCTGTTCGGCCCGGTGAAGTACGCGATCCTGCCGCAGCATCTCAGGAGCGAGGAACTGGTCGGCGGCAACGCGCTGATCGAGGCCGGCACCTTCATCGCCATCCTGCTCGGCACGCTGCTCGGCGGGCTGCTGGCCGGCAGCGAAGGCGGCACGGCATGGATTACCGGCGCCGGATTGGCGATTGCAATCGGGGGCTATATTGCCTCGCGTTCGATTCCCGTCGCCGTGCCGCCAGCGCCGACTTTGCTCATCAGCGCCAATCCGCTGACCGAGACCTGGCGCAACATCGATTTCGCACGCGAGAACCGGACTGTCTTCCTCTCCATCATGGGGATATCATGGTTCTGGCTGTTCGGCGCCATGTTCCTCGCCCAGTTTCCCGCCTACACCAAGAACGTCCTCGGCGGCAGCGAAACCGCGGTGACCCTGCTGCTGGCGACCTTCACCTTCGGCATCGGCGCAGGCTCCCTGTTCTGCGAAAAGCTCTCGGCGAAACGCATCGAGCTGGGCCTGGTGCCGCTGGGCTCGATCGGCCTGACGGTTTTCGCCCTCGACCTCGCCTTCTCCTCGCCCGCCGCGCCGGCCGCCGGCCTGGGTGCGCTCGGCCTGATGCAGCTGGCATCGACCTGGCGCGTGCTGTTCGACCTGGCGCTGATCGGCATCTTCGGCGGCTTCTTCATCGTGCCGCTGTATGCCCTGGTGCAGCAGCGCTCCAACCCGGAGCACGGCGCGCGCATCATCGCCGCCAACAACATCATGAATGCGCTGTTCATGGTCGTCGGCTCGCTTGGCGCCGCCGGTCTGCTCGCGGCGGGCCTGACGATACCCATGCTGTTTGCCGTGGCGGCGATCTGCAACGCGGCAGTGGCCCTGTTCATCTACGGCCTGGTGCCCGAATTCCTGCTGCGCTTCATCATCTGGATGCTGATCCACAGCGTGTATCGCCTGCGCGTGGAGGAACTCGACCAGGTACCGAACCAGGGCCCGGCGGTGATCATCTGCAACCATGTCAGTTTCGTCGATGCGCTGGTGATCATGGCCGCCTGCAAACGCCCGATCCGCTTCGTCATGGACCACCAGATCTTCCGCTGGCCGCTGCTCAACTTCGTCTTCCGCACCAGCAAGGCCATTCCGATCGCCTCGGCCAGGGAAGACGCGGCGATGATGGAAAGGGCCTTCGAGGACGTCGGCAAGGCGCTCGATGCCGGCGATCTGGTCGGCATTTTCCCCGAGGGCAAGATCACCGCCGACGGCAACATCAACCCCTTCCGTCCCGGCATCACGCGCATCCTCGCGCGCAACCCGGTGCCCGTGGTGCCGATGGCCCTGCGCGGACTCTGGGGCAGCTTCTTCTCGCGCAAACACGGCCCGGCGATGACCAAGCCATTCCGCCGCGGCGTGTTTTCGCGCATCGAACTGGTCGCAGGTGCTGCCGTGCCGGCAGCGGAGGCATTGCCGGCACGGCTTCAATTGGATGTCACCGCCTTGCGCGGCGACTGCGCGTAAGGGAACACATCATGTGGCTAATCGGTGGATTGATCGGACTTCTCTGGGGAGCGGCGGCGGGCCACTCGTTCTGGTTGCTCGGTGCCCTGGCTGGTGGCTTCATCGGCGCATGGTTCGGCCGGCAACGCGCGAACGAATCCGCAAAAGATTCCGTGCTGACACGCCGCATAAGCCGGCTGGAGGACGAAGTGGCGGATCTGCGCGATGAAGTCGCGAGGCTACGCTGCGGTCCGTTGCTTAGCGCGGCAAGGGAAATGGCGCCAGAGCCTGTCGCCGAGGTGTCGGCGCCGAACTTGGTCAGCACTCCGCTCAGCGTGCCGCCCACTGTCGCGCCGAGCCCCATGCCGACTGCTCCGGCAAGCATTGCGCAAGGGCTCGATACACCCGAACCCCTTGCTCCGAAGTCGGAACCGATCGAAATGCCGGAATGGATGTCGCGCTTCTGGGCCGGCAACCCGCTGGTCAAGATCGGTGTCATCCTGCTCTTCTTCGGCGTCGCCTCGGGACTTCGGCTGGCCGCCGAATATGGTTTCTTCCCGATTTCGGTGCGACTGTTGCTGGCCGCCGCCGCCGGCATCGGAATCATCGGCTTTGGCTTCGTCAAGGTCCGCAACGAGGAACACCGGGCCTTTGGCCTCGCACTGCAGGGCGGCGGATTCGCGCTGCTTTACCTGGTGATCTACTTCATGCTGACGCGCTACGGCATGCTCGGACAGCAGGCCGCCTTCTTCCTGTTTGCCGTGCTCGGCGTCACCTGCGTCAACATGGCGGCGAAACAGGACGGCCCCGCGCTGGCGGTGCTCGGGCTCTCGGGCGCCTTCCTGGCGCCGGTGCTGGCGGGCGGCCGTGCCGACACTCCCTTGCTGCTGTTCAGTTATTTCGCCCTGCTCAATGCCTTCATCCTCGGCGTCGACTGGTTCAAGTCCTGGCGAGTGCTGAATATCGCCGGCTTCATCTTTACCCTGGCGATCGGCATGGTCTGGGCGATGGACGGCTATCAGGAGCGGCACTACCTGGTCACCCAGTCCTTCCTGGTGCTGTTCCTGGTCGCCTATTCGGCGATGCCGGTGCTTACCTCGATCTTCCGCGCCCCCGGTCTGAACGGCTGGCGCGACGGCATGCTGATCTTCGGTACGCCGGTGGTCGGCAGTTTCCTCCAGTCCCGGCTGATGGAAGGGGTTCCCTATGGCAACGCATGGAGCGCCCTGATTGCGGCGATCTGGTACATCCTCCTGTGGGCCACGCTCCATCGACAAAATGATGCCGAGAACGAGATCGTCGAGCGCAGCCATCTGGGCCTGGCGATCGCGTTCTTCACGCTGTCGATTCCTCTTGCCTTCGGCGCCCAGGTCACCTCGGCCCTGTGGGCGATCGAAGGCAGCGCCGTGCTCTGGTACGGAGTACGCACGCAGCGTCTCCTGCCGCAACTCACCGGTTTGCTCATGCAGTGTGCCGCCGGCGTGGCGCTGGTCTTCGGCTGGAACGAATTGGGTCATGACTTGCCGGTGGCGAACGACGTCGTACTTGGCGGCTTCCTCATAACCGTGGCCGGCCTTGCCTCGGCCCGGATGCTGCGATCGCTGGAACGGAACGCCTACCTCGTACCGCTGATTCCCTTTTCCTGGGCCATGCTGTGGTGGCTGGGCATCGGCCTGGGCGAAATCCACCGCTTCGCTCCGGAATCACTGCAGGCGAGTCTTGGCCTGCTGTATCTGATCGCGACGACCCTGGCCCTGGAAGGCGTCGCGCTCTGGTGGTCGTGGCCGCAGATACGTGCGGCCGCCCTGCTGCTGCTCGCCGCGATGTGGGTGGCGCCGATGCGCTCGATCGATCATGCCGGTCATCCGCTGCCCGGCTTGATGGTCCTGATGCTGCCGGCGGCCCTGGCAGTGCACTACTGGCTGCTGCGCAGGCATGAAGCAAGCGGCAGCGTCGATTTCGAGGCCCCGCGGCATCTCGGCGCCTACTGGCTGGTCTTGGCGGTCTTGCCGCTGGAACTGACATGGCAGAGCAGTCACTGGGCCCCGGGCATCCAGTTGTGGCCCTTCGTGATCTGGTCCCTGACCATGGCCGGCGGAATCGGGCTGGCAGTGTCGGGCGCAAAGCACGGGATATGGCCGTTTGCCCGGTCGGAAGGACACTACCTTGCAGAAGGCGCCATGCTGCCCTTCCTCGTCCTGACGGGCCTGCTGCCCTGGGCGGCGTTCCGGCTGTCCGGTGACGGTAGCGGCCTGCCCTATCTGCCGGTGCTCAATGTGTTCGACCTGACGCAGCTGGCGGGGATCGGGGCCATGCTTGTCTTGATACGAGTCGGCGATCGCGCCTACGAAAATTCCCTGCGCATCATCGTCGCCGGTATCGCGTTCATCTGGCTGTCGAGCCTTGCCGCGCGCATCGCTCATGCCTGGGGCGGCGTGCCCTTCGAGTTCGCCGCGATGATGCGTGCGACCTTGTTCCAGATGCTGCTGACGTTGTTCTGGACTGTCATATCGATCGCCACCATGATCCTGGCTTCGCGCCACGGCAAGCGCGAACTGTGGTTCGGCGGCTTCACGCTGCTTGGTGTCGTCGGCGCCAAGCTGTTGCTGTTCGACGCGACCGGACGCGGCACCCTGATGTGGACCGGAACCCTGATCGGGGTCGCGGTGCTGGTGCTGGCCGCCAGTTACTTCGCGCCGCTGCCACCGCGCGCGGACAAGGCAACACGGCACGCTGATTGAACGCGGCGTATCGCTTCGAGATCCTGCGGCGAAGCTTTAACCGGGTCGGTCGGCGTAACGCCAACGCCGTCCGCAAGGGATACCGGCCCCGGCTCCGCCGGGGACATAACTTTCAGGTGCCGGCAACTCCCGCGCCATGTGCCTGCTGGTCGGCGTGGTAGCTGGAACGCACCAGCGGCGCCGAAGCGGCGTGGGTGAAGCCCATCGCCGCGGCTTCGCGGGCATACATGGCGAAGACGTCGGGGTGGACGTAGCGCAGTACCGGCAGGTGGTGGCCGGAGGGCGCGAGGTACTGGCCGATGGTCAGCATCTCGACCTCGTGGGCACGCAGGTCGCGCAGGGTGTCGAGAATCTCCTCGTCGGTTTCGCCGAGGCCGACCATGAGGCCGGACTTGGTCGGCACGCCCGGCACGCGCGCCCTGAAGGCCTTCAATAGCTGCAGCGAATTGGCGTAGTCGGCGCCGGGCCGCGCCTGCTTGTAGAGGCGCGGCACGGTTTCCATGTTGTGGTTCATCACGTCGGGCGGCGTCGCGGCGAGGATGTCGAGCGCGATATCGAGGCGGCCGCGAAAGTCCGGCACCAGCACCTCGATTTTCGTTGCCGGCGAATACTCGCGCACTTTCGCGATGCAGTCGGCGAAGTGCTGGGCGCCGCCGTCGCGCAGGTCGTCGCGGTCGACGCTGGTGATCACCACGTACTTGAGCTTCATCGCGGCGATGGTGCGCGCGAGTTTTTCCGGTTCCTCGGCATCGGGCGGCAGCGGCTTGCCGTGGCCGACGTCGCAGAAGGGGCAGCGGCGGGTACACAGGTCGCCGAGGATCATGAAGGTGGCCGTGCCGTTGCCGAAGCACTCGCCGATGTTGGGACAGGTGGCTTCCTCGCAGACCGTGTGCAGGTGGTGCTCACGCAGGATCTGCTTGATCTCGCCGAAGCGACCCGCGCTGCTGCCGGCCTTGACGCGAATCCAGTCGGGCTTTTTCAGGACCGTTGCCGCGGGCACGATCTTGATCGGGATGCGGGCGGTCTTGGCCTCGCCTTTTTGCTTGGTCGTCATGTAGTCATTTTTCCAGTTGCCGGGCCAATTGGTCGACCAATGCGTCGGCCAGCGCATTGCCTACTATCGCAGTTTCATCGCCACCGCGCCATTGTGGCAAATACGCACGCAACTGGGTGACCGCCATGCCCTCAAAGCCGCAAGGGTTGATCGCCTCGTAGGGCGAGAGATCCATGTCTACGTTGAGCGAGACGCCGTGATAGCTGCAGCCGTGCTTGATGCGCAGGCCGAGCGCGGCGATCTTGGCCTTTCCCACGTAGACACCTGGGGCGCCCGCCAGGCGTGCCGCCGTGACGCCGTAGCCCGCCAAGAGGTCGATCACCGCCTGCTCGATGCGATTCACCAGACCGCGTACCGTGATCTCGCGCCGGCGCAAGTCAAGCAGCAGATAGACCACGACCTGGCCGGGGCCATGATAGGTGATCTGGCCGCCTCGATCGATCTGCACCACCGGGATGCCGATGTCGCGCAGCAGATGCTCGGGCTTGCCCGACAGGCCCTGGGTGAATACCGGCGGATGTTCGCAGAGCCAGAGTTCGTCGGGCGTGCCGGCGTCGCGCGTCGCGGTGAATTCCTGCATCGCGGCGAAGGTCGGAGCGTAATCGACGCGGCCGAGGTTCTTGATAATCACAATACGACCTTGACTGCGGGATGGGCAGTCAATTCGCGGTAAAGCGCGTCAAGCTGCTGCTGCGAGACGGCGCGCACCGTGCAGGTCAGCGAGAGGTAGTTGCCGGCCTTGGAAGGGCGCATCTCCATGGTCGCGGTGTCAAAGTCCGGCGCATGCCCGAGCACAATCGCAACCACGGTCGAGGCGAAATCAGGCGCATTCGCGCCCATGATCTTGAGCGGAAAATCGCAGGGAAATTCGAGCAGGGTGGTCATCGACCTGCCCCCCCTCCCCCTTCCCGAGGAAGGGGCTGACGACGGTTCGCCGCTGCGCGGCTCCAAGTTTCACGCTGCGCCATTCTTGGGGCGGCCCGGCGCATGACGCTAGCCACCGCGCATCACCGTGTCCTTGAACTCCTGGTACCAGGCGTACATCTGCGCGAACAGCGGTCCCGGCGTACCGCCAGCACTGACTTTCGCGCCGACGGCACGCCTGTCGAGCGTGACGATGGGCAGCACTTCCTTGGTCGAGGAACACAGCCAGAGTTCGTCGGCGCCGCGCGTTTCGGCCTCGGTGATGTCGCGCACTTCATGCGGCAGGCCGTGCTGCGCGGCGAGTTCGAGCACCACATCGTAGGTGACGCCGGGCAGCATCAGGTGGTTCTTGATCGGCGCCAGCAGGACGCCGTCCTTGATTGCGAAAATCGACGACGCCGAACCCTCGGTCAGAAAACCGTCGCGGAACAGCACGGTTTCGACGCAGCCGGCGGCCACGGCCATCTGGCGCAGCAGGCAGTTGGCCAGCAGCGAAGTGGCCTTCAGGTCGCAGCGCAGCCAGCGGATGTCGGCGGCGGAAACCGCCGCGATGCCCTGCTCGCGCTGGCTGTCCGGCGGCGTGAGCATCGGCTCGGCGAGGATCACCGATGTCGGCCGCACTTCTTTCGGGAAGGCGTGGTTGCGCACCGCCATCGGCCCGCGCGTGACCTGGATGTAGATCGACTGGTCTTCCCACTCGGCCTCCTGCGCCAGTTGCATGACGAAGCCGATCCACTCGTCGAGGCGATGCGGATTGGCCAGCTGGATGCCGTCCAGGCTTTGCTGCAGCCGCGCCAGATGCTGTTCGAGGCGGAACGGTCGCCGCGAGTACACCGGGATCACCTCATACACGCCGTCGCCGAAGAGGAAACCGCGATCCATGACCGAAACGCGGGCGTCAATCGCCGCCAGCCACTGACCATTGAGGAAGACCCGTGCCGTCATCGGAAGAACAGCCGGATGTCGTCCCACAGGCGGCCGAGGAAACCGGCCATCGGCACAGCGCTTTGCGCGACAACCGGATACTCGCCCCAAGGCTGGCCGCCCACCGACAATTTCAGCGTACCGACAGCGCTGCCGGCGGCAATCGGCGCGATCAAGGGCTGCTTGCTGACCAGTTGCGCGCTGACCTTGTCGGCCATGCCGCGCGGCACGGAAACCACGAAATCCTCGGCAAAGCCTGCGGCAACAAGATTCTGCACGCCCTTGAAAACCTTGAGCTGCGAAATCGCCTGACCCTTGTCGTAGAGCTTGACCGCGTCGAATGCGGTGTAACCCCAGTTGAGCAGGTTGAGCGAATCGCGGGCGCGGGCTTCTTCCGAGGCGGTGCCGAGCACCACCGAAATCAGCCGCCGCGGGCCGCGCTTTGCGGTAGCGATCAGGCAATAGCCGGCCGCATTGGAGTGCCCGGTCTTGAGGCCGTCCACGCTGGCATCGGCCCACAGCAGGCGGTTACGATTGTGTTGGCGGATGCCGTTGTAGGTGTACTCCTTCATGGCGTGCAGGGCGTGGGTTTCCGGATGGTCGCGGATCAGTGCGGCGGCCAGCCGCGCCAGGTCGCGCGCCGTCGAATGGTGGTTCGGCGCCGGCCCATCGAAGTAACCGCTGGCATTGAGGAAGTTCGTTTCCTTGAGACCCATGCGTTGTGCCGTGCGGTTCATCATCGCGGCGAAGGCGTCCTCGCTACCGCCGATGGCTTCGGCCAGCGCCACCGAGGCGTCGTTGCCGGACTGGATCACCATACCCTTGAACAGCTCGTCGACCGGCACACCCTTGTTGACCGGAACGAAACTGCGCGAACCCTGGGTGCGCCAGGCGCGCTCGGAAACCGTCACCGGCTGTTGCAGGCTGAGGGTTTTCTGCGCCAACGCGTCGGCCACCAGGTAAGTGGTCATGACCTTGGTCAGCGAGGCCGGCTCCAGCCGCGTATCGGCCTCCTGTGCGGCCAGCACCTGACCGGTGGCGTAATCCATCAGCAGCCAGGCGCGGGCGCTGATGGCAGGTACCGGGACCGTCGCCGGCAGGGGCTGCGCATGGCTTGCGCCAAGCTGCAGCAGGGTGAAAACAAGGACAAGAAATCGCATTGAAAAATCGCAGAAATGAAGAGGCGGAATTATAGTCGGCCGCGCCTGCCGCAGCCGGGCAACGGCCTAGCGCTGAACGATGACCGGACTCATGCCGAAATTTTCGCGCAGGCGCACACCGGCCAGCTGCGCCGCGGCAGCATCGGGCCAGGGACCGAGCTGGACGCGGTACAAGGTGCCGGTCGACTGCACCACCAGCTTGCCGGACAGCTCGCCCAGTTCGCGCGCCAGCCTCATGCGCAGTGCCTCGGCGTTGTCGCGGTTGCCAAAGGCGCCCAGTTGCAGGTAGTGCCCGCGCGCATCCTGGACTTGCGGCAGCGGCGGCTCGGGCTCCGCCGCAGCCAGCCTGGCGATCGGATCTTCCGCGTCCTCGCGGCGCGGCACCGGAGCAGAAGTTATGCCTCCGGCGGAGCCGGGGGCGGTATCCCTTGCGGGCGGCGCTGCCGCAACGGCGGGCAGCTGACCCGGCAATACGCTCTCGACTTCAACCAGCGTGCTGCCCTGGCCTGTGTAGCCGAGCTTCCAGGCCGCCGTCCAGGAGAGGTCGATTTCGCGCCCCGCATGAAAGGGTCCGCGGTCGTTGACCCGAACCACCACCGATTTGCCGGTGGCAGGGTTGGTGACACGGACATAGGAGGGGATGGGCAGGACAGGGTGCGCCGCGGTCATCGCATACATGTCGTAAATCTCGCCGCTGGAGGTCTTCTGGCCGTGATAGCGGCGCCCGTACCATGACCCGGTACCGCGCGCCTTGTAGGGTTTCACTTCGCGCATGGGGACATAGTCCCGTCCCAGCGCCGAATAGGGATTGTTGGCGAAACGATGCAGCGGCTCAGCCCTGGGCACCGCATCGGGAATCATGTCCGGATCGACGACCGGGCCGTCGCCGGGTCCGTCGTCCTTGTAGCCGCCGCCGAACTTCGCCGGCGGCACGGGCTTCTTCGCCGCGGGTGCAGAAGTCGGCCCCGGCAGCACGGCGGCCGGGGCCTCGCCGCGATCATCGACCGGCCGCGGCGCCTGCGTGCCGCAGGCGGCGAGCATCAGGACTAGTAACGGAGTGAAGATTCGCCGGCCGAGTCTTGCCGCCGGGCCGTCCCAAGGCAAGACGTCGCGTTCGCGGCGCGAACATCGCCTCCCCAATTCGTTCGCAGCGCCCCGTGACAATTGAGCGAAGCGAGCTTGCAAGCTCCCCCTCGGGAGAGGGCGGAGGCGGGGTTGCGCGGAGCACTGCTCCGCGCCGCCGAAGCCGGCCGACTGTGCAAAGCCGGCCGTGGACGGTTGGGGGGAGGGGGTGTTCACTTTTGCACCAGCATGCGATTGCCGTGGATCGACATGAGTATCCCGATGCCGAGGAACAGCGTGACCAGCGCCGTGCCGCCATAGCTGATCAGCGGCAGCGGCACACCGACCACCGGCAGGATGCCGGAGACCATGCCCATGTTCACAAAGGCATAGGTGAAAAGGATCATGGTCACCGCCCCGGCCAGCAGGCGCGAGAACAGCGTCGCCGCATTGGCCGCGATCATCAGGCCGCGGACGATCAGCGACGCATAAAGCAGGAGCAGCAGCAGGTTGCCGAACAGGCCGAACTCCTCGGAAAACACCGCGAAGATGAAGTCGGTATGACGTTCGGGAATGAACTCGAGCTGGGCCTGGGTGCCGCCACGCCAGCCCTTGCCGAAGATGCCGCCGGAACCGATGGCGATGGTCGACTGGATGATGTGGAAGCCCTTGCCAAGGGGGTCTTTCTCCGGATCGAACAGGGTGAGGATGCGATTCCTCTGGTAGTCATGCAGCAGGTTCCACGCCAGCGGCGCTGCAGCAACGCCGGCGGCGACCATGCCGATCAGGATCTTCCATGACAGTCCGGCAAAGAAAATCACATAGAAGCCGGCGGCCAGAACCAGGATGGCGGTGCCCAGGTCGGGCTGGCGCGCGATCAGGGCGACCGGCAGCAGCAGCAGGAAGGCGGCGATCGCATAGTCGCGCAGGCGCGGCATGGCCTCGCGCTTCTGGAAGAACCAGGCGAGCAGCAGCGGCATCGCGATCTTCATGAGCTCGGACGGCTGTGCGCGCATGAAACCGAGATTGAGCCAGCGCCGCGCGCCCTTCGACACGTCGCCGAAGAGGGCGACGGCGATCAGCAACAGCAGGCCGAGCAGATACACCGGCACCGCCAGATGCATCAGTCGTTGCGGCGGTACCTGCGCCGCCAGCCGCATCACCACCAGCGCTGCCGCAACATTCATCAGCTGCGCATTGAGCCGCTCGGGCGAGGCACTGCCCATCATGCCGATGGCCAGCAGCAGCAGCAGGCCGGCAATCAGCATCAGGGGCGGATCGATTGGCGCTACGAGCCGCTGCACCAGATCGCGGATCGTTGCCAGACCGATGCCGCGGTTCATTCCTCGTCTCCTTCGACAGCGGCTTCGTCGGGTTGGGCCGGTGCCTTGGGCCGCTTGCCGAGCAGGTAGTAATCGAGCACCTGGCGCGCGATCGGGGCCGCCGCCTGGGCACCGAAGCCGCCATTCTCGACCAGCACGGCCAGGGCGATTTTCGGTTCGTCGGCGGGCGCGAACGCAATGAACAGGGCGTGGTCGCGCAGTTCTTGCTTGACCGTGCCCGCCTTGTAATCGGCACCCTTGAGGGAATACACCTGTGCCGTGCCGGTCTTGCCGGCAGAGACGTATTCGGCGCCGGCAAAGGCACGCGCGCCGGTGCCTTCCTTGTTCACGCCGACCATGGCGTTTCTGATCACGTCGATGTGTTCCGGCTTCAGCCCGAGGTCGCGTGTCGGCTGCGACTCGATCAGGGTCCGGTTGCCGGTCCGGGTATCCGTAATGAATTTCACCAGGTGCGGCCGGAATACCACGCCCTTGTTGGCAACGATCGCCGTGGCCTGCGCCAGCTGGATCGGCGTGTAGGCGTTGTAGCCCTGGCCGATGCCGATCGAGATCGTCTCGCCGGCATACCATTTCTGCTGCTCGGGCTTTCTGAAGCGCTTCTTCTTCCACTCCTGCGAAGGCAGCACGCCTTCCGATTCGCCGTCGATGTCGATGCCGGTGCGGCTGCCCAGGCCGAGGCTGCCCATGAAACTGGAAATGTTGTCTATCCCCATGTCGTTGGCCAGCATGTAGTAGTAGGTGTCGCAGGAATGCACGATGGATTTGTACATGTCCACCATGCCGTGGCCGCCCTTCTTGTCGTCGCGGAAGTGATGGCCGCCGAAGTTGAAGAAGCCGGGGTCGGAAATCAGCTGTTCCGGACGGCGCTTGCCCAGCGTAAGGGCGCCCAGCGCCATGAAGGGCTTGAAGGTGGAGCCGGGCGGGTAGGCGCCGTTCAGGGCGCGGTTGACCATCGGCTTGTCCGGCGATTCGTTGAGTTCCTTCCAGTTCTGCGTGTCGATGCCATCGACGAACAGGTTGGGGTCGTAGTTGGGCACCGCCACCAGCGCCAGGATTCCGCCGGTGGCCGGCTCGATGGCGACCAGCGCGCCCTTGCGGTCGCCGAAGGCCAGCTCGGCGATGCGCTGCAGCTCGGCGTCGACGGTCAGCGTCAGGTTGTTGCCGGCCACCGGCGCGGTGCGGGCCAGCGTGCGCACGGCGCGGCCTCCGGCATCGACTTCCACTTTCTCGAAACCGGTTTCGCCGTGCAGATCGAACTCGTAGCGCTGTTCCAGCCCGGTCTTGCCGAAATGATCCGTGCCGCGATAGTTGGCGTCAGCCTCCTTTTCTTCGATTTTTTCCAGGTCCTTGTCATTGACGCGGCCGATGTAGCCCAGCATGTGCGAGGCGAAGGCCCCGCCCGGGTACTGGCGGAACAGACGCGCCTTGATGTCCACGCCGGGAAAGCGATAACGATGGGCGATGAACTTCGCCACTTCCTCGTCGGTCAGGCGCGTGCGGATCGGCAGCGACTCGAAGTTGCGGCTTTCTTCCAGCAGCTTCCTGAAACGCTTGCGGTCCTTGGGCTGGATGTCGATGACGCCTGCCAGGCCGTCGATGAGCTGTTCCAGGTCGCGGGTCTTGGAAGGGGTGATTTCCAGCGTGTAGGCGGAGTAATTGCGCGCCAGCACGATGCCATTGCGGTCGAGGATCAGCCCCCGGTTGGGCACGACGGGCACCAGCGATATCCGGTTGTCCTCGGCGCGGGTCTGGTAGTAGTTGTGCTGGACCACCTGCAGCCAGACGAAGCGGATGAACAAGAGGGTGAAGCAGAGCAGCACGAAGCCGCCCGCCACGGCCAGGCGCGAACGAAAGCGCTCAAGTTCCTGCTGGGGATTCTTGAATTCCATCAGGGCGCGCCGGTGAAGGGCCGCCCCAAGCCGGCGCCAGCCTTAAACACGGAGGCGCCGCAAGGCGCCGAACTTGTGTCACCCCCTTCTCTCGGGAAGGGGGGCGTAGGCGGGGTTTCGCAAAGCACTGCTTTGCGCCGCCGCAGCCGGCCCGCTGTGCAAAGCGGGCAGTGGAACGGGGAGAAGGTTCTCATATCGGCCGATGAACGTCCCTGTCTTCCGGCCGAAACTGGGGCATCAGGAGCAGGTAGGTCACCGGATGCCACAGCAGCGTCGCCGTGAAGCTGGACAGGAACCAGAGCACCCCGGGAAATTCGGCGCCAGCGAGCATGCGCGTCACCATCATCACCAGCTGCATGCCGAGGAACATCGGCAGTACGTGCAGTGCCTGCTGCGAAAGGGGAAACCACAACACCCGCCGCGACCAGCCGGCGGCGGCGAAAGCCAGCAGGACATAGGCGAGCGCATGCTGTCCCATCACGCTGGCATCGGCCACGTCCATCGCCAGGCCAAGGACGAAGGCGGCGGCCATGCCCACCTTGAGCGGTTGATGCACGCACCAGAAGGCCAGCACCAAGGCCACCCAGTCGGGGATGCCCGGCAGGCGCCCGAAGGGGACCAGATTCAACAGCAGGGCGAGAAACAGCGTGAGGACGATAAACCAGTTGCTGACCGGCAACAGGATGCGGCGCGAGGAGTGGGTGGGTTGCATCTACGCCTCCGCCGGGCCGCCCCAAGGGGGCGTAATGCCAGGAAAATGGAAACCGCGCAGCGGTTGAACCGTGGTCACCACTTCCCTTGGGGAAGGGGTTGGGGGATGGGCCGTCATGGTGCTTTCTTCTTGACCCGCTTGCCGCGGGTCGGCTGGTCGACGATTGCCGGCGCGTCGTCGGGTTGCGGCGGCAAGGCGAGGCGCCCGCCCAGTACCAGGGCCAGTCCATGGCGCTCGACGCCGGCCAGCGGCGCACAGGTAATGCGGGCAAACGAGTAGGAACTGTCGCGATCGATCTTGACCACCTTGGCCACCGGCAGGCCGGGCAGATAGACGCCGTCGAGACCGGACGTCACCAGCACGTCGCCGACCTGTATCTCGGCGTTCGCCGCGAGGAAGCGCAATTCCATCATGCCCGCTCCGGCACCGGCCAGCACGGCGCGCAAGCCGTTGCGCCGCACCTCCACCGGAATCGCCTGATCCTTGTCGGTCAGCAACAATACTTCGGCGGTTAGGGGGAACACCCGTGCCACCTGTCCGATGACGCCGATGTCGTCCACCACCGCCTGGCCGGCGGCGATACCATGCTGGCTACCCTTGTCGATAACCACCCGCCGCGAATAAGGGTCGCGCGCCGCATAGAGAATCTCCGCGATGCGCCCTTCCACTGGTAGTCGCGCGCGCATGTCGAGCAAGGCTCGCAGTCGCATGTTCTCCTGCTCGAGATGCTGCTGGCGCAGCAGGAGGTTGGCCGTTCCGAGTTGGCGCCGGCGCAGTTCCTCGTTTTCCCGCAGGAGGGTGGTTTGCCGCGATAGGTAGGCGCCGGCATCGCCGGCCGCATCGATCGGCAACCAGGTAATGCGTTGCAGCGGCCAGGCGACGGTGGCGACCGCGAGGCGCGCCCATTCCAGGGTGTGAAAACGCAGATCGGCTATCAGCAGGATCAGCGACAGCGAGACAAAAAAGGCCAACCGCACAAGCGGTGCCGGACCCCGTTTGAAGAAGGGTGGCGGAGCATGGCCGGCGACGGACATCAAGGCAGGTGCGCTCTCAGAATTGGAAACCCCTGTGGTGCCCCGCATTCCATGGCCACGGGGCCGGCTTTCACGCTACACGGGGCGAGGCTTACTCGGTGGCAAAAATACTGCCAAGTTTGTCCATCTTTTCAAGCGCCATGCC
>CAZYTN010000012.1:0-21787 GCA_964650115.1 uncultured Sulfuritalea sp. | reverse complement strand
TAGCGCATGCCCAGCCAGCCGGCGTCATAGAAGCGGTGCGGCGTGGCCGGCGCGTGCGCCGCCCCGGCCGCCATGTCATCGACGATGGCGCGCAACAGCGGAACCAGGCGCGCATAGGCGCCGGGAACGGGCAGCACGGCGGGCGCGGCGATCAGTTCGGCCTCGCCTTTGAGCAGGCCCGAATCCTCGACCCAGTGGCGCAGCAAACGAAAGCGATCGCCACCCTGGGCGATGATCTCGAGCACGCCCAACTGCTGCATGTCCCAGTCGGCGATGTGCGCCAGCGTGCCCACCCGATGCGGCGCGGCGGGTTTGCGCCCGGCACGCGCCACCTCATCACCCTCGGCAATCAGGCAGATGCCGAAGGACGCCGATTCCTTCAGGCACACCTTGGCCATATCCATGTAGCGCTGCTCGAAAATCCGCAGCGGCAGCCGCCCACCGGGAAACAGGACCGACTGCAGGGGAAACAGGGAAATGATCATGGGCCGGCTTTCACTGTGGGCGTCGCGGCGCCGGCCACGGGCATGGCAACGGGTATCGCCAACAAGCGCGCCGCGACCAGGCCATTGATGGTACCGAAGAGCAGCGCGGCGGTGGCGAACAAGGGCAGCAGGTAATACACCCCGTCATGCGGCACCAGCCAGGCGCGCGCCAGCACAATCTGCCCGCCGATGTGGGCGAAGGCCGCCAGCACGCTGATCGACACCGGGCCGAAAAGGCGCGACGGCAGGTGCTGCGCCAGCGCCAGCACGCCGAGGCTGCACAAGGCTCCTGCCAGCGCCAGGAAAAACCCCGGCGCGAGAAACTGGCCGATCACCAGGCTGCCGGCCACTACGCGCAGCAGGCTGACCCAGGCCGCGTCGCGCCAGCCGTAGCGCACCAGCACCACCAGCACGATGATGTTGGCCAGCCCCGGCTTGATGCCGGGCAGCGGACTCGGCAGCGCCGCCTCGGCGACGGTCAGCGCAATCGCCGCCGCCGCATAGCGCGCGATGCGGTAGTCGTCGGCGCTGACCGGCAGTTCAATAGTTGAGGGTGTCATAGGCACTGTTGCGGCCGCCGCGGCCGGCAAGTTGCAGCGTGACGTGGTTCGGCGCGCAGATCGCCACGGCATTGGCGCGCGTCAGCCAGCCCTGCTGCACGCAATACTGGCGCGGACCGGGATCGGAAAGCACGCGGGCACGGCCGGGCTGCACCTCGATCACCGTGGTGCCGATGGCGCCGGTGACCTCGTACTTGCGCGCCACATTCAGCGCCAGCTCGGTCACCAGCTGGCCGTCGCGCCTGACGATGGCGCGATCCGCCACGCCGCCGCGCCACAGCAGCGGATAGGACGCCGCCACGAACGCGGCCGCGACCAGCAACAGCAGCCAGTCGCCGGGTTTGAGCAGGGTGCGCCAGGGCGCCTGGCCCGCACCCGCCGCCTGCGCCAGCAGTTCACGCAGGCCGTCGGGAAGCTTGCCTTTCATTCGACCAGGCTGCGATGCCGCACCAGCACCCGGGCCGATCCGCGAAAATGCGCGGCAAGTTTTTCCGCCAGATACACCGAGCGGTGCTGGCCACCGGTGCAGCCGATACCGACCGTCAGGTAGGAACGGTTGTCGCGGATGTAAGCCGGCAGCCAGTCGCCGATGAAGCGGCGCAGGTCGGCTTCCATGCGCGCCACTTCGGCTTGCGCTTCGAGGAAGCGGATCACCGCGACATCGCGCCCGGTGAACGGGCGCAACGCCGGGTCGTAATGCGGATTGGGCAGGCAGCGCACGTCGAATACCAGGTCGGCATCGAGCGGAATGCCGTGCTTGAAGCCGAAGGATTCGAACAGCAGGATCAGCCCGCTGCGTTCATCGAGCGCGGCGAACTCCTTGATGCTGGCGCGCAGCGCATTGGGCCGCAGGTCGCTGGTGTCGATGTGGTGGCCGAGCGAAGCCAGCATTTCCAGCGCTTCGCGTTCGCGCGCAATGGCCTCTTCCAGCGTGACGTCGTCGCCGGCCAGCGGATGGCGCCGGCGGGTTTCGGAAAAGCGCTGGATCAGCACATCGTTGCGCGCATCGAGGAAGACGAAGCGCAGCGTGACGCCCTCCGACTCCAGCTTGCGCAGTTGCGGTGGCAGCGCCGCGATGCTCGACCCGCCGCGCATGTCCACCGCCACGGCGACCAGCTCATGGCCCTCCAGCCGCAGATGCCCGACCAGGTCCGACAGCAGCGGCGCCGGCAGGTTATCCACGCAGTAATAGCCGGCATCCTCCAGCACGTTGAGGGCGATGGATTTGCCGGAACCGGAAAGGCCGCTGATGAGCACGACTTGCATGGGTGAAAGGATAGCGGATTACGGTTGGCGTTGCCGGGTTTCGCCCCGGCATTCCCCTTGCAGGCACAAAGCAACCAAATGAATCAGTCTGACATTGCTCTCCCAATCAGCGAGAATCGCCGTCCCGCCAGCGCCGACTTTCCGCAAATGGCCCGTGCCGCGTAATCCGGTCCGAAGCCGGCCCGTTATCGGGTATTGTTGCCTCCTGAATCGTCAGGCCCTTCCGGAGATAGTCCCGTGTCCAGGAACGTCGTCGTATCCACTGTCGTTGCACTGATCATTGTTGCCCTGGCGTTCGCGCTGAATCCCTCGCCGGAGAAACACCGGGAGGAGATCAGCAGGGCAATGGCAGAGCGGAGCCCCATCGCGGCCGTGCTTGGCCTCGGCGCCTTGACCGCGTTCGTGTCCATCTACCATCCCCTGGGTGTCGCTTCCTACACCACGGTGAATGATCGGGTTGTTTCGGTCGGAGCGTTCGGAGTGGTCGTCTTCATCGAACCGTCGAAGAGCAAATGAGCCACGGGCCAAAGGTCGCCGACTTGGCGAACTTGAATCGCCGACAAGGGATCCGGCGCGGCCCGATGCGCGCCGCGGTTTTCGATTGTTGGCACGCGGTAATGTGCAAAAGGGGCGGAAGGCCCGCCGGGGCGAGACCCGGCATCGCCATATCCACTCTGGATTCCGGCTTTAGTTGCGGCATAACCTGAAGCTTAGCCTTCACTGAAACTTCGTTTTCGCCGGAATGACGAAGCTGGAAAGTCGGCGCTGGCGATACGGCGGACTCAGCCCCGCTTCTCCTGGATCAGCATCTCCGTCACCTCGGCGCGGCCCGGATTGAACGTATTGACCACGTGGTCGCTCGGCCAGCCCAGCGCCAGGCCACACAGCAGCTTGTAGGCGGGCGGCACCTCGAAGGCCTCGCGCACGGGGCCGGCCCAGGTGCCGAGCGCACCTTCGGCGCAGGTGCCGAGGCCGCGCGCCTGCGCCGACAGCATCAGCGATTGCAGGAAAATGCCGGCGTCGAGGACGGAATACACACCCAGTTCCTGCCGCACGAAAACGAAGAGCACCACGGGCGCACCGAAGAACTCCCAGTTGCGGCGCATCTGGCGGTGGCGCGCCGCGCTGTCTTCGCGGGCGATGCCGAGCACGGAATACAGCCCTAAGCCGGTCGCCCGGCGACGCGGCGTCAGTTCCTTCGGGTATTCAAAACGCGTAGCGAAGTCGCCGTCGGGCAGGGCTTTGCTGCGCGTCAGGAACGCCGCAAGCTTGCCCGGCACACCGCCGCCTTGCAGCTTTGTTGCGGCATCGAAGCGTGCCAGCAGTTGTGCCTTGAGTCGCTCTTTCAGCTCACCGCCGGCTACCGCGATCTTGTAGGGCTGCGTATTCGACCAGCTCGGGGCCCAGCGCGCGTCGTCCAGTATTGCCTCGACCAGTTCGGCAGGCACGTCCCTGGTGGAAAAGTCCCGGATGCTGCGCCGGGTGCGCAGCAGGCGGGCCAGTGTCGCCGCCTCGTCCATTTCGACCATGATTGCATTCTCCCGTGGCATGGGTTCAAGTCTAGCGTGCGGCGCCGAGTACGGCGTCATGGGAAGTCAGCATTGCCTGCTTCTCACGGCTAAAATGAGCGTTCCGGACCGGTCGCAAAATCATGCCAAACTTTTCCTCTGAAACCTCCGAGTTCATCGACAAACTGGATGCCGCGGTCGAGGCGCACATGGGCTGGACTCGCCGCGTGCTGCGCTGCGCCGTGTTGCGCGAGCCCCCCGGCGAGGATGTGCTTGCGCCCATGGCACACACCCTGTGCGGCTTCGGTCGCTGGTTCATGTCCAACAGGGCGCAGTTCCAGAAACTCGATGCGCCGGCCACGGAAAAACTCGATGCCGTGCATCAGGCGATGCACGGCGCCATACGCTCGATCTGCGCAGATGTGCTGGCCGGGCGACCGGGACGGGGCGCCGACCTGGATGCTTTTGAGCAGACTCAAAACGGACTGATCGCCTTGCTGGCCGAGTTCAAGACCCAGTTCCTCGCCAATGCCGCGCGGCACGATCCGCTGACCGGGCTTCCCCTGCGCTACGGACTGGAAGTCGAGTTCCTTCAGGTGCAGAAGAACTGCATCCGCAACGGAACCCGGCTCTATGTCGGCATCATCGATGCGGATCATTTCAAGCGCATCAACGACGGTTACGGTCACCTGGCGGGCGATGCCGCCCTGCGCCACCTGGCCGCCACGCTGAAAGGCGTCATACGCCTCAACGAACCGCTCTTCCGTTTCGGCGGAGAAGAGTTCCTGTTGCTGATGCAATGCCATACCCATGAGGCGGCGACTGTCGCGGCGCAGCGCATTGTCGATGCCGTGCGCAATTCGCCCGTGCCGGTCGAGCATGGTGCTCCTCTGCCATTGACCGTGACCCTCGGCCTGGCCTGGGTGGCGGACGAGGAAACCATGGCCGGCGCCATCGAGCGCGCCGACCGCGCCCTGTACGCAGGCAAGCAGGCCGGACGCGACCGTTACTGCATTGCCGACAAATTGGCGGCGGCTTGACGCCTACGGCGCCATGGTCGGCACTATCCAGCCGTCGCGTACTTCGACGGAACGCGATCGCAGCAGCTCGCCGAGCAGCCATGAGGCGAAATCCTCGTCGGATAACTTGAGGATGCTCTGGTTGACGCTGTCGAAGAAAGGCACGCTCTTCAGGTAGGCCGGCAGCTCGTCCTCGCGCAGGCGCTGCAGGTCGAGCAGATTGAAAGTGAAGCAGGCGCGCACGGCGTTGCGCCCGACGCGCGACGAATCGGCCTCGAAGGATTCGAGACGGCGCAGAGCGCGCGCCATGGCGGCATCGAATTCGTCGAAAGGCGCGCCGTGTCCGGGGATCACGATATCGACCGCGAGCCGGCCGATCATTTCCAGCGTGCTGCGCGTGGCGGGCAGCGCGTCCTTGCGCCCCATCACTTCGCCGAAGATGATGCCGAAACCGTCCTGCCACAACGCGTCGCCCGAGATCAGGATGCGCTTTTCCGGGCAGTAGTAGATCAGCGCTTCCATGTCGTGGCCGGGAGCCGGCAGCGCCTGCCAGCTCATGCCGCCCATTTCGAATTCGCTGTCGGGCTCGATCACCGCGTCATGGGCGAAGCGCTCGCCGCGCTGTCCGGCGGCGGCGAGCAGCATGGCGTCGGTATCCCACTCGGCGACCATGCGTTCGATGCCGGCCGGGATCAGGATGCGGCAGCCGAAGGCCGCCTGCAGCGCGGCATTGCCGCCGATGTGGTCGGAATGCGAATGGGTGTTGATCAGGCGGCTCAGCGTAACGACTCCGCGCCGTGCCGCCAGCGCCGACTTTACAAGCTCCACGGTTTGCGGCGCATGGCCGACATAGCCGGCATCGACAAGAGCGGACGAGTCACCTTCGAAGAACAGGATGTTGTTCGACGACAGCCAGCCGCGCTCGATGACCTGTATCGGGTCAGGCAGTTTCATCAGTCGGAACTTTGCAGACCGGATCGGCCTCTGCATCGAGCCGGCCGCGGCGTTGTGCCACGGCGGCCAGAATCAGCTGCTTCTGGTCGTCGCCGACATTGGCCCAACTTGCGATTTCGCCAATGGTGCGGAAGCAGCCGGCACAGAGTCCGGTTTCCATCTTGCAGACGTTGATGCAAGGGGAATCGACCACGCTCAGGCTACCCGGATTCCCGCGCCGCTGCGGCTCACACGCTGGCGGCGGTCTGCTTGGCGCGGCTGGCGAGGACGGCGAGCGCGACGCGCGATGCCGGCTGGCGCTTGAGCTGCTTGGAGATCCAGACGCCGGTATCGACCAGCGCATCGAGGTCGATACCGGTGTCGATGCCCAGCCCCGTCAGCAGCCAGACCACGTCCTCGGTCGCGACATTGCCCGAAGCGCCCGCGGCATAGGGGCAGCCACCGAGGCCGGCAACCGAGCTGTCGAAAATGCCGATGCCCATCTGCAGCGATGCGTAGATGTTGGCGGCAGCCATGCCGTAGGTATCGTGGTAGTGGCCGGCGATCTTCTTCAACGGAATGCGGCGGGCGACGGCTTCGATCATGTCCTTGGTGCGCTCCGGCGTGCCGGCACCGATGGTGTCGCCGAGGCTGACTTCGTAGCAGCCCATGTCGATCAGCGCCTGGGCCACGTCGGCGACGGCCAGCGGCGGCACCTCGCCCTCGTAGGGACAGCCCAGTACGCAGGACACGTAGCCGCGCACCTTCACGTCTGCCGCCTTCGCCGCCTCGACGATGGGGCGGAAACGTTCGAGCGATTCGGCGATGGAGCAGTTGATGTTCTTCTGCGAAAACGATTCGGAGGCGGCGCCGAACACCGCAACTTCCCTGGCGCCGGCAGCCAGCGCCGCCTCGAAGCCCTTCATGTTGGGCGTCAGCACCGGATAGCTGACGTCGGGCAGTTTCTCGATGGCGGCGAATACTTCCGCGTTGTCCGCCATCTGCGGCACCCACTTCGGCGAAACGAAAGCCGTCGCCTCGATGCTTTTGAGGCCGGCGGCGCCCAGCCGGCGGATCAGCTCGACCTTGACCTTGCTTGAAACAGGCGTCTTCTCGTTCTGCAGCCCGTCACGCGGACCGACTTCGACGATGCGTACTTTGCTGGGGAGGGTCATTCGAATTCACGACTTTTTTGAATCAGCCTCGAATTCTACTAGCTCGGCGCCGTCGCTGACCTGCTCGCCGACATTGAACAGGAAGGATTTCACGGTTCCCGCAGCCGGCGCGGCAATCGTGTGCTCCATCTTCATGGCTTCCAGAATCAGCAGCGGCGCGCCCTTTTCGACCTTGCTACCAACAGGGGCAATCAGCGCAATCACCTTGCCCGGCATCGGCGCCGTCAGCCCACCCTCGGCGCCGCCGCCGCTGCCGGCGTGGAACAGCGGGTCGATGGCGGCAAAGACGAAGGAAACCCCGTCGATGAAGACATGGCGCTTTTCATTGGCGGAAACCACGGTGACATTGATGCGGCGGCCGCCCAGATCGACGCGCAGTTCGCTGCTGCCGGTGAAGCGTCCCGCAGCCGTGACGGTCTGGCCCTCGAATTCGAGCACGAAGCTGTCCCCGGCATAGCCGGCATTGACCGCTTTTTCGGTTTCTCCGGCGCGCAGCCGGATTTCGCGCCGCGCGTTGCCGTTCATGCGCCAGCCGTCGCGCGCATGCCAGGGCGAATGCGGATCGCTGCTCGCGACGGCTTCCGCGGCGGCGTATTGCTGGTCGCGAATCAACTCGGCCAGCGCCGCCACCAGCCAGGCTTCGGCCGGCGGTTCGGTACTTTCGGGGAAGAGGAAGGCGCGCTCGCGCTCGATCAGCCCGGTATCGAGGTCGGCCTGGGCAAAGGCCGGACAGGCCACCAGGCGCGAGAGGAAACCGATGTTGTTCGACACCCCCACCACGCGATAGTCGGCCAATGCCTGCAGCATGCGGGCCAGGGCGCGTTCGCGGGCATTGGTGTCCGAGCCGTCCCAGACGATCAGCTTGGCGATCATCGGATCGTAATGCGGCGAGATCTCGTCGTCCTGCTCGACGCCGGTATCGACCCGCACATTGAGGGTTTCCGCCGGCGGCGCGAGGTGGATCAGGCGGCCGACGGACGGCAGGAAGCCCTTGTCCGGATCTTCGGCGTAGATCCGCGCTTCCAGTGCGTGGCCGCGGATCACGAGTTGCTCCTGGCGCAACGGCAGCGTCTCGCCAGCGCCGACTTTCAGCTGCCACTCGACGAGGTCGAGGCCGGTGATCATTTCGGTGATCGGGTGCTCGACCTGCAGCCGCGTGTTCATCTCCATGAAATAGAAGCTGCCGTCCTGATTGACGATGAACTCGACGGTGCCGGCGCCGACGTAGCCGACCGCCTTGGCGGCATCGACGGCGGCCTTGCCCATCGCTGCGCGGCGCTCTGCCGACATGCCCGGCGCCGGGGCTTCTTCCAGCACCTTCTGGTGGCGGCGCTGCACCGAGCAGTCGCGCTCGAACAGATACACGCAGTTGCCGTGGCTGTCGCCGAAGACCTGTATCTCGATGTGGCGCGGGCGCTGCAGATACTTCTCGATCAGCACGTGCTGATCGCCGAAGGAGGAAGCTGCCTCGCGCTGGCAGGAGGCCAGGGCGTCGAGAAATTCCTCGCTCTTGTACACGGCACGCATGCCCTTGCCGCCGCCGCCGGCCGCCGCCTTGATCAGCACCGGGTAGCCGATCTGGTCGGCCTGCTGCCTGAGAAACTCCGGCTCCTGGTTGTCGCCGTGATAGCCCGGCGTCAGCGGCACGCCGGCTTTCTCCATGAGTTTCTTGGCTTCGGACTTGGAACCCATGGCACGAATCGCCGACACCGGCGGGCCGATGAAGACGATGCCGTTGGCGCTGCAGGCGTCGGCGAATTCCTCGTTCTCGGAGAGGAAGCCGTAGCCGGGATGGATGGCCTGGGCGCCGCTGGCCAGCGCCGCGGCGATGATCTTGTCCGCCACCAGGTAGGATTCCCTGGGCGGCGGCGCGCCGATGCAGACCGCCTCGTCGGCCATGCGCACATGGCGCGCGCCGGCATCGGCCTCCGAATACACCGCGACGGTGCGGATGCCCATGCGCCGCGCGGTCCTGATCACCCTGCAGGCAATTTCTCCCCGGTTGGCAATCAGGATTTTGTTAAACATGGCTGTACTCCGGGGAGAAATCGCCTGAGCACGCTACGCGTGCAATGCGATGTGGCTTCGCCGCTGCGCCGCTGCGCGGCTGGTCTCCCCGATTGGCGATCAGTATTTTCGTAAACATCGTGTCAGCCCTGGGCAATCCAGCTGGGTTTGCGCTTGTCGAGAAACGCCGTCATGCCTTCGCGCCCCTCTTCGCTGGCGCGCACGCGCGTAATTCGTTGCGCGGTGTCTTCAATGACTGCCAGCGAGAGCGGTCGCCATGCTACCGCGCCGATCAGTTTCTTGCATTCCGCAAGCGCCGTCGGCCCATTGGCGAGTAGCGCATCGACGATCTCGCCCACGGCTTCGTCAAGCGCGGCATCGTCCGTCACCATCTCGTGAAGAAGGCCGATGCGGTAGGCCTCGGCGGCGGAAAAGCGCTCCGCCGTCAGCATGTAGCGCCGCGCGTAGCGCTCGCCGATGGCGGCGATGACATGCGGGCTGATCACGGCGGGGATGATGCCGAGCCGGACTTCGGTCAGCGCAAACTGGGCATCGAAAGTGGCAATCGCCACGTCGCAGCAGGCGACCAGGCCGACGCCGCCGCCATAGGCCGGACCCTGGACACGGGCGATGGTCGGCTTCGGGCATTGCGCCAGGCGGCGCAGCATCTCGGCCAGCGCACGCGAATCGCGCAGGTTTTCATCGCTTGAGTAGCCGGCGGCGCGTTTCATCCAGTTCAAATCGGCGCCGGCGCAAAAGCTCTTGCCGGTGCTGGAGATCACCAGCACGCGCACGGCCGGGTCGGCCGCCATGCGCTCGATGGCGTCGGACAGTTCGGCGATCAGTGCGTCATCGAAGGCATTGTGCCGCTCGGGACGATTGAGAGTGACGATGCCGACGCCAAGGTCGATTTCGGTAATGATGTTGTTGTACATGGGGGCCCCCTGGTTGATACGCAGATTTCGCAGGTGGACGCAGATAACAAGGCAATCAGCGAAATCTGCGTCATCAGCGGAATGCTTTTACATTCTGAACACGCCGAACTTGGTCGGCAGGATAGGGGCGTTGAGCGACGCCGAAATTCCCAGGCCCAGGGTGCGCCGCGTCTGCGCCGGGTCGAGCACGCCGTCATCCCAGATGCGCGCGGTGGCGTAGTAGGGATGGCCCTGAGTTTCGTACTGGGCGCGGATCGGCGCGCGGAAGGATTCCTCGTCTTCCTTGCTCCATTGCTTGCCGCTTGCTTCCATGCCGTCGCGCTTGATGGTGGACAAGACCGAGGCGGCCTGTTCGCCGCCCATCACGCTGATGCGCGCGTTGGGCCACATCCAGAGCATGCGCGGGCTGTAGGCGCGGCCGCACATGCCGTAGTTGCCGGCGCCGAAGCTGCCGCCGATGATCATGGTGAATTTCGGCACCTGCGCCGTCGCCACCGCGGTGACCATCTTCGCGCCGTCCTTGGCGATGCCGCTGTTCTCGTACTTGCGGCCGACCATGAAGCCGGTGATGTTCTGCAGGAACAGCAGCGGAATGCCGCGCTGGGCGCAGAGTTCGATGAAGTGCGCGCCCTTCTGCGCCGATTCGCCGAAGAGGATGCCGTTGTTGGCGACGATGCCCAGCGGATAACCGTGCAGACGGGCGAAGCCGGTGACCAGGGTGGTGCCGTAGCGCGACTTGAATTCGTCGAAGCGCGAAGCGTCGACCAGGCGCGCGATGACTTCGCGCACGTCATAGGGCTTGCGCGTGTCGAAGGGAATCACGCCCCAGAGTTCGGCCGGGTCGTAGAGCGGTTCCTCGGGCGTCGCGATGTCGAGCGACACGGGCTTCTGCCAGTTGAGGTTGCCGACGATGCGCCGTGCGATGGACAGCGCGTGATGGTCGTTCTCGGCCAGGTGATCGCAGACGCCGGAGATGCGCGTATGCACGTCGCCGCCGCCAAGGTCCTCGGCGCTGACCACTTCGCCGGTCGCGGCCTTGACCAGCGGCGGGCCGCCGAGAAAGATCGTGCCCTGGTTCCTGACGATGATCGACTCGTCCGACATCGCCGGCATGTAGGCGCCGCCGGCGGTGCAGGAACCCATGACGACGCCGATCTGCGGAATGCCCAGCGCCGACATGTTGGCCTGATTGTAGAAAATGCGGCCGAAGTGGTCGCGGTCGGGGAAGACCTCGTCCTGGGTCGGCAGGTTGGCGCCGCCGGAGTCGACCAGGTAGATGCAGGGCAGGCGATTCTGCTGCGCGATTTCCTGCGCGCGCAGATGCTTCTTCACGGTCAGCGGAAAGTAGGAGCCGCCCTTCACCGTCGCGTCGTTGGCGACGATCATGCATTCGACGCCCTTGACCCGGCCGATGCCGGTGACCAAGCCGGCAGAGGCCACATCGCCGCTGTACATGCCCATCGCGGCCAGTGCCGAGAATTCGAGGAAGGCCGCGCCGGGATCGAGCAGGGCATTGATGCGCTCGCGCGGCAGCAGCTTGCCGCGCGCCTTGTGCCTGGCCGCGGTCTCAGGAGAGCCGCCGCCCGAGACGGCGACGGTCTTCTCGCGCAGGTCGGCGACCAGCGCGCTCATCGCCGCGGCGTTGGCCTTGAACTCCTCGCTGCGGGTGTTGAGTTTCGATTTGATGACCGACACTAGAAACCTCCCGTGGCAAGCCACTTTTCGATTTGCGGCAGGCGGTCGACACCCCAGAAGGGCTCGCCGTCGACCACGATGTAGGGTGCGCCGAACATGCCCTTGGCAATCGCGGCGTCGGTTTCCTGCTTGAGGCGATCCTTGATCTCGGGCGTGGCGATGGCCGCCGTGAAGGCGTCGCCATCGATGCCGAGGCCGGCCGCGATTTCCAGCACCTCGGGCAGTTCGCTGATATCGCGCCCAGCGACCCAGTAGGCACGGAACACGGCATGGGCGAACTCGCGCGCCCTGGCGCAATCCTGGCCGTGCAGCCAGTAGTAGCCGCGCGCCGCGGCCAGCGTGGCGAGCGGAAACCTGGGCGGGAACTTGTAGGGAATGCCGAGGAAGCGCGCCGAGCGGTCGAAATCGCGCTGGCTGTACTCACCCTTGAGCGGCACGGTGATCAAGAGCGGCAGTCCCGAGGCCTTGAAGGCGGCGCCGAGCATCATCGGCCGCCACTTGACCCGGCGTCCGTACTTCGCCGCGAGGTCGTCGATGCGCTCGCTGGCGAGGTAGGAATAGGGCGAGGAAAAGTCGAACCAGAATTCGATGGGGTCGCTCATGACGTTCCTCCGGGAATTGACTCAGTTTGCCAGAGAGCGGCCAATCACCAACCGCTGGATGTCCGACGCGCCCTCGTAGATCTGGCAGACGCGCACGTCGCGGTAGATGCGCTCGACCGGGAAATCGCTGACGTAGCCGTAGCCGCCGTGGATCTGGACGGCGTCGGAACAGACTTTCTCGGCCATCTCGGAAGCGAACAGCTTGGCCATCGATGCTTCCTTGAGGCAGGGCCGGCCGGCATCGCGCAGGGCGGCGGCGTGATGCACCATCTGCCGCGCGACTTCGATCTGCGTCGCCATGTCGGCCAGGCGGAAATTCACGGCCTGATGCTCGAAGATCGGCTTGCCGAAGCTCTCGCGTTCATGTGAATAGTGCAGCGCCGCCTCGAACGCGGCACGGGCCATGCCGACCGCCTGCGCCGAGATGCCGATGCGACCGCCTTCGAGGTTCGACAAGGCGATGCGATAGCCCTGGCCTTCGGCACCCAACAGATTCTCTGCGGGAATGCGGCAGTCCTCGAACAGGATCTGCGCCGTATCCGAAGCGTGCTGGCCGAGCTTTTCCTCGACGCGGGCGACGATGTAGCCGGGAGTGTCTGCCGGCACGATGAAGGCCGAGATGCCCTTCTTGCCGGCCCCCGGATCGGTGACGGCGAAGACCACGGCGACCTGTGCGTTCTTGCCGGTGGTGATGAACTGCTTGACGCCGTTCAGGACCCAATGGTCGCCGTCGCCGCTTTTTTCAAAATGGGCTTTTGTGCGGATCGCCGCGGCGTCGGAGCCGACATGCGGCTCGGTCAGGCAGAAACAGCCGAGCCATTCGCCGCTCGCGAGCTTCTTCAGGTATTTCTCTTTCTGCGCGTCGCTGCCGAAGGCGTTGATCGGGCCGCACACCACCGAGTTCTGCACGCTGATGATGGTCGAGGTGGCGCCGTCGCCGGCGGCGATTTCCTCCAGTGCCAGGGCCAGCGAAACGTAGTCCAGGCCGGCGCCGCCCCATTGTTCCGGCACCACCATGCCGCAGACGCCGAGTTCGCCGAGCTGGCGCAAGGCATCGCGCGGGAAGGTCGCATTGCGATCCCATTCCGCGGCGAAGGGAGCCAGTTGCTCGCGCGCGAAGTCGCGCAGCATGTCGCGGATCTGTTCCTGCTCCGGTGTCAACAGCATGGTCAGCGCTGGTCCTCAAAAACATGCCATCCACAAGAGGCAAAACACGCGCTGCCCCCACAAAAAGGCCCGCCCCCTCCCGTCCGCTGCGCGGCCCACGGCTGGCTTTGCACAGCCAGCCGGCTACGGCGGCGCACCGCATGCGGTGCGAAACCCCACCTCGCCCCCCTCGCGGGGGAGGTGATTGTCTTGCTCGCTTCGCTCGATAACACCTGGATCTCCATCGAAGGATTTCGGTTACGTCAGCTCGATGCCGACCGCGGTGGCCTCGCCGCCACCGATGCAGAGGCTGGCGACGCCGCGTTGCTTGCCGCGTTTCTTCAGCGCGCCGATCAGGGTAACGATGACGCGCGCGCCGGAGGCGCCGATCGGATGCCCGAGGGCGCAGGCGCCGCCATGGACGTTGACCTTCTCGTGCGGCAGCTTGAGGTCGTGCATCGCCGCCATGGTGACGACGGCAAAGGCTTCGTTGATTTCCCAGAGGTCCACGCTGTCAACGCTCCAGGCGTTTTTCGCCAGCAGCTTTTTCATGGCGCCGACCGGGGCCGTGGTGAACAGGCCGGGTTCCTGGGCGAAGGTGCTGTGGCCGACCATCGTGGCAACGGGTTTGAGGCCGAGCTTGGTGGCCGTCGAAGCGAGCATCATCACCAGTGCCGCGGCGCCGTCGGAAATCGACGAGGAGTTGGCGGCGGTGACCGTGCCGTCCTTGCGGAAGGCCGGCTTCAGCGTCGGAATCTTTTCCAGTTGCGCCTTGAAGGGCTGCTCGTCCTTGTCGACAACGACGTCGCCCTTGCGCCCGGAGACCGCGACCGGGGCGATTTCCCAGGCGAAGCTGCCGTCCGTGTTGGCCTGCTTGGCGCGCGTGGTCGAGGCCACGGCGAAGGCGTCCTGCGCTTCGCGGCTGAACTTGTAGCTGCCGGCGCAGTCCTCGGCGAAAGTGCCCATCAGGCGGCCTTTATCGTAAGCGTCTTCGAGGCCGTCGAGGAACATGTGGTCCTTGACCTCGCCGTGGCCCAGCCGATAGCCACCGCGCGCCTTTGGCAGCAGGTAGGGCGCATTGCTCATCGATTCCATGCCGCCGGCGACCATGACCTCGACGCTGCCCGCCAGCAGCATGTCATGGGCGTACATCGCGGCGCGCATGCCGGAGCCGCACATCTTGTTCACCGTGGTGCAGCCGGCGGCCAGCGGCAGGCCGGCGCCAAGGCTGGCCTGCCGCGCCGGCGCCTGGCCCTGGCCGGCGGGCAGCACGCAGCCCATGATGACTTCATCGACCTGTTCCGGCTTGAGACCGGCGCGCTCGACCGCGGCTTTGATGGCGACGCTGCCGAGCTGTGCGCAGCTCACCGGGGCGAAGTCGCCCATGAAGCCGCCCATCGGCGTGCGGACAGCGGAGACGATGACGATGGGGTCGGACATGATGCTTCCTTTCAATTCAAGGTGGTGAGCGCGGTGGCGTAGCGCGCGGGGATTTCGTCGGAGGCGCTGACGGTAAGGCCAAGGTCGCGCATCAAGCCGTCCTTGAGGCCGTAGATCCAGCCGTGGATGGTCAGGCTCTGGCCGCGCTGCCAGGCATCCTGGACCACGATGGTGCGCGAGAGGTTGATCACCTGTTCCAGCACGTTGAGCTCGCACAGGCGGTCATGGCGCTTGTCCTCGGGCAGCTCGTCGACGCGCGCCAAGTGCTTGACGTGCACGTCTTGTACATGGCGCAGCCAGAGATCCGCCAGTCCGACGCGATGGTGGTGGAGCGCGGCATGCACGCCACCGCAGCCATAGTGGCCGACCACCATGATGTGCCTGACCTTGAGCACATCGACGGCGAACTGGATCACCGACAGGCAGTTTAGGTCGCTATGCACCACGATGTTGGCAACATTGCGATGAACGAAAACCTCGCCCGGCAGCAGGCCGACGATCTGGTTGGCAGGAACGCGCGAGTCGGAGCAGCCGATCCAGAGATATTCCGGCGCCTGCAGATGGGACAGCTTCTCGAAATACTCGGGATCACCCGAGCGCATCTGCTGCGCCCAGGCACGATTGAAGTCGAACAGGTGATGCAGGCTCTGGTTGTGGGTCTGTTCCTCGGACCAGTTTTCGAGATTCAGCGCAAGGAACTGGGTACCCTCGATCGGGGTCCGATAGTAGGCTGGGGCCTCGCTGAATCCGAGTTCGCGGTAAAGCTTGACGGCGATACGCATCGCCGGCAGCGTATCCAACATTATGGTGCGGTAGCCGATCCGCCTTGCGGCGCGGATCGCCGCCAGTGCCAGATCGCGGCCAAGGCCAAGCCCGCGAAACGTCGGATCGACATAAAGACGTTTGAGTTCGCAGACGCCCTCGGCCAGCGGCCGGATGCCGACGCAGCCGGCGCCCTTGCCGTCGACCTCGGCGTAGAACAGGCGCCCCTCCGGTGCGGCGTAGCGCCCCGGCAGCGTGGCCATTTCCTCGTCGAAATTCTGGAAGCCCAGGTCGACGCCGAGCCAGCCAGCGTAATTGCGGAAGAACTGGCGCACCTGCTCCAGTTCGGCGGCATGCCCGGCGCCGAGCACGCGAATCGCCGTCCCGCCAGCGCGGACTTTTTCCGGGTTGCTCATGTCGCAACCCTGTTAAGAAATCGTAGCGAGCGGGCCGCAGCGGGGTGCGGCCGGAGCGCAGCTACCGCAATGTACGTTGTTGTACATGAGGGCGAGGCGGGGTTTCGCGAAGCATGCTTCGCGCCGCCGCAGCCGGCCGGCTGTGCAAAGCCGGCCGTGGAAGAGCACCGCCCAAACCCCGATCCGGTACGCGCAGTAGATTTATTCATAGGGTTTCAGACATTGAAGATCAGGCAGGTGGTGGTGGCGTGGGCATAGAGCTTGCCGTCGGCATCGACCAGCTTGCCCTCCGCCGTGCCGATCTGCTTGCCGGCGTGGATCACGCGGCCTTCGGCGCGCACCGGACCGACGCGGTCGGTCAGCGCGCGGATGTAATTCACCTTGAGCTCGATGGTGGTGTAGCCCTGGCCCGCTTCGAGCGTGGACTGGATGGCACAGGCGACGCAGGAATCCAGCAGCGTGGCATGGAAGCCGCCATGCACGGAACCTATCGGGTTGTAATGGCGGTGCTGCGGCGTGCCCTGAAACACCACGCGGCCCTTCTCCGCTTCGACCAGGCAGAAGCCCAGGGTATCGCTGATCGGCGGCCGCGGAAATTCACCGGCAATCATTTTCTGGAACAGCTCCAGGCCCGAACATTCGCGCAGGTTTTCCAGCGTCAAGCCGCCGCTGCCGGGCGAACGCGTCAGCACTTCCTCCTGCAGCTTCAGCCACTCCTCGCGCCTGGCCTGGCTCATCACATGGTCTCGTTGTAGAGCTCGCGGCCGATCAACATGCGACGGATCTCGGATGTGCCGGCGCCGATCTCGTAGAGCTTGGCATCGCGCCACAAACGGCCGGCCGGGTAGTCGTTGGTGTAGCCGACGCCGCCCAGGGCCTGGATCGCTTCGCCGGCCATCCAGGTGGCCTTTTCGGCGGAATACAGGATGGCGCCGGCGGCGTCTTTGCGCAGCGTGCGCGTGTGGTTGCCAGACCCGTCGCCGCGATCGCAGGCCTTGCCCAGGGCATAGACATAGGCGCGCGTGGCCTGCCAGGTCGAGTACATATCGGCCAGCTTGCCCTGCATCAACTGGAACTCGCCGATGCTCTGGCCGAACTGCTTGCGTTCATGAATGAAGGGCAGCACCACGTCCATGCAGGCGGCCATGATGCCCAGCGGCCCGCCGGAAAGCACGGCACGTTCGTAATCGAGGCCCGACATCAACACGCGCGTGCCGTTGCCTTCGCCGCCCAGCACGTTTTCCACCGGCACTTCGCAATCGTCGAAGAACAGCGGGTAGGTATTGGAGCCGCGCATGCCGAGTTTGTCGAGGTGCTGGCCCTTGCTGAAACCGGCAAAGCCCTTTTCAACGATGAAGGCGGTCATGCCCTTGGCGCCGGCGTCGGGATTGGTCTTGGCATAGACCACCAGCGTGTCGGCATCGCCGCCGTTGGTAATCCACATCTTGGAACCGTTGAGCACATAACGGTCGCCCTTCAAATCGGCGCGCAGTTTCATCGACACCACGTCGGAACCGGCTCCCGGTTCCGACATCGCCAGTGCGCCGACATGCTCGCCGGAGATGAGTTTGGTCAGGTACTTCCGTTTCTGGGCTTCGGTGCCGTTGCGACGGATCTGGTTCACGCACAGATTGGAATGGGCGCCGTAGGACAGGCCGACCGAAGCCGAGGCGCGCGAAATTTCCTCCATGGCCACCACGTGGGCGAGATAGCCCATGTCGGTACCGCCATATTCCTCGCCGGCCGTCATGCCGAGCAGGCCCATGTCGCCGAACTTCCGCCACAGGTCGGCGGGAAACTCGTTAACCCGATCGATCTCCGCGGCGCGCGGCAGGATTTCCTTCTGCGCGAATTGCCAGATGGCATCGCGCAGCATCTCGATGTCCTCGCCGAGGTCAAAATTGAGTCCGAGCATCATTTTTCCTTTTTGGCGTGCATGGTCATGAGGGTCTGCTGCATGGTGGCGCAGTGGGTGGCGTGGCCGTCTTTGATCGCGTACACCTCGCCGCGGGCAATGACGAGGTTCCTGCCGGATTTCAGCACCTGCCCTTCGGCGACCAGAAAATCGCCGTCGGCGGGCGCCAGCAGGTTGAGCTTGAATTCGACGGTGAGGACTTCGGAGCCGGCCGGCATCAAGGTGAGCCCGGCATAGCCACCGCCACTGTCGACGATGGTGGCGGTAATGCCTGCGTGGAAAAATCCGTTTTGCTGGGTCAGGTCGTCGCGAAAGGGCAAGCGAATTTCGCAATGTCCGGGGGCGAGGGCGACGATTTCCGCGCCGATCAGCGTCATCACGCCCTGGCGCGCGAAGCTTCCCCGAACAGTCGATTCCCAGTCGGGATTGCGCGGCTCGAAGCTTTTCTGGGCGGGACGTGCGGTATGGGGCATGAAATCTCCGACCGGGATTGCAGGGTGTGAATGATAGTTGACGTTGACGTCAACGTCAACTTCGCAAAGGTTTCTTTTGGGGAGCCTTGCCGGCGGATTGATCAGCCTTCAGCATTTCGCGGCATTGGCGCTCGAAGCGGGCAATTTCCTTGAGCACGGCCTGGATGTCGTTGCGTTGCTGTTCGAGCGCGGCACGGCGCTGCGCCAATACATCGAGAAAGGACAACAACTGGGACGACTCGTCCTCCGCCGTGTCGTACATGTCGATCAGGTCCTTGATCTCGGCCAGCGAAAGCCCCAGTCGCTTGCCGCGCAGGGCCAGTTTCAGGCGGGTCTGGTCGCGCTTGCTGTAGATCCGGTTGCCGCCCTCGCGCGCCGGAGACACCAGGCCGTGGGATTCCCAGTAGCGGATGGCGCGGGTGGTGACGCCGAAATCACGTGCCAGTTCGGTGATGGTTTGGGTTTCGTTCATGATGGCGGGCCGGCATGCGCGCGATGCTGCAGCGCACATAAGACCTTGAAAATTGGATATGATGGCAGACCAACTGTCGACAAGTTAAGCAGATTTCGCCCACCGATGCAAAGAACCTGGCACAGAGATACGGCTTGAACGCTCCCATCGCCTACCTGCACGAGACCGCCCCCGCCCCTGGCGTGGCCGTGCCTGTCGCCCCTGGCATCGAATGGCTGTGCATGCCCTTGCCGTTTGCGCTGAACCACATCAACCTCTGGCTGATCGCCGATGGCGAAGGCCATGCAGCTGTGGATACCGGCTTCGCGCTCGATCCGGTCAAAGAAGCCTGGAAGTCGGCTCTGGCGGGACGGCGCCGGGAATTCGCGGAGCACGACTCCGCGCCGGTGCCGGTCGGCGACAGTGCAATGTCGCCGAGGGCCTCCGCAGGAGGCCGACGACTGACGCGCTGCATCGTGACCCATTGCCACCCCGACCATCTCGGCCTCGCGGCCTGGCTGGAGCAGGAAACCGGCGCCCCGCTGTGGATTGCCCAAGGCGAATACCTGGCAGCGCACATGATGGCCGAACAGATCGCCGGCTACGCGATCTCCTCCATGGTCGAGTTCTTTCGCAGCCACGGCCTCGACCAGGCCCGCATCGAAGCTTTGGTCGCGCGCGGCAACGGCTACAAGCGCGGCGTACCGACGATCCCCGCCACATTTCATCGCCTGTTCGACGATCAGTTGCTGAAAGTTGGCGCCCACGACTGGCGCACCATCGTCGGCCATGGCCATGCCCCGGAACACATGAGCCTGTATTGCGCGGAACTGGGTGTACTGATTTCCGGCGACATGCTGCTGCCGCGCATTTCAACCAATATTTCGGTGATGGCCAGCAACCCCCACGGCGATCCGCTCGGGTTGTTCCTCGCTTCGATCGACGGCTTTCGTTCGTTGCCGGAAGACACCCTGGTGCTGCCTTCGCACGGCCGGCCTTTCCGCGGCCTGCACGCCCGTGTCGATCAACTGCACGCCCACCATGCCGAGCGTTGCGAAGTGCTGCTGGCTGCCTGCCAGGGCAAGGCGCGCCATGCTGCGGAACTGATCGCGGTCCTGTTCAACCGCGAGATTCCCGACCCGCACCAGACCATGTTTGCCATGGGCGAAGCCATCGCCCATCTGAATTACCTGGAACACGCAGGAAAAATGCAGCGCATCGAAGAAAACGGCCTCGTCCGTTTCGTCAGTTAACCCAAGGAGTCGCCATGTCCGCGCCAGAAAATATCGCTTTGCCCGATCCCAAGGAAATCACCAAGACTTACGCCGAGGTCGCCCAGCGTGCCTCGAATCTGATAACGGAACACACCAAGCGCCAGATGAAGAAGGGCGTTTCCGCACCTTGCGACGAACTCGGAATAGCGCAGGCCTTCATGGACATGATGGCGCAGATGCTGGCCAACCCCTACAAGATGGCGCAGGCGCAGATGAATCTGGTGTGGGACTATTTTTCGCTGTGGCAACACTCGATGCTGCGTTCCATCGGCATGGCGGGAGCGCCGGTGGCGGCGCCGAAAAAGGGTGACAACCGCTTCAAGGATGCGCACTGGGAGGAGCATTTCCTCTTCGATTTCATCAAGCAGAGCTACCTGATCAGCGCCCATCACATTCATGACGCCGTCAGCAATGTCGAGGGTCTCGAAGACATCTCGAAGAAGAAGGTGAATTTCTTCACCCGCCAGTTCATCGACGCGCTGTCACCCTCCAACTTCGCCGCGACCAACCCCGAAGTGCTGCGCGAGACCGCAAAGAGCCACGGCCAGAATCTGCTCAATGGTTTCAACAACCTGCTGCGCGACATCGAGGAAGGCGACGGCCAGCTGCGCGTCAAGATGACCGACCCGTCCGCCTTCGAGATGGGCAGGAACGTCGCCACGAGCAAGGGCAAGGTGGTGTTCCAGAATGAAATGATCCAGCTGATCCAGTTCAGCCCGACGACCAAGGAACAGTACAAGCGACCGCTGCTGATCATCCCGCCCTGGATCAACAAGTACTACATCCTCGATCTGCGCGAAAGCAATTCATGGATCAAATGGTGTACCGACCAGGGCCACACGGTGTTCGTCATATCGTGGGTCAATCCCGATGCAAAGCTGGCGCAGAAGAGCTTTGAAGATTACGTGGCCGAAGGTTCGCTGGCAGCCATCGATGCCATATGCCAGCAGACCGGGGAAAAGGAGATCAACCTGATCGGTTACTGCCTCGGCGGTACCCTGCTCGGCTCGACCATGGGCTACATGGCGGCGAAAAAGGACAAGCGCATCGCCTCGGCGACCTTCTTCGTCGCCCTGCTGGATTTTTCGATTCCCGGCGAGCTTGGCGTCTTCATCGACGAGGGCCAGATTACGAGCCTCGAAAAGAAAATGGAAGAACGCGGCTACCTCGAAGGTTCGGAGATGGCCGGCACCTTCAACATGCTGCGCTCCAACGACCTGATCTGGTCCTTCGTGGTCAACAACTACCTGATGGGCAAGGACCCCTTCCCCTTCGACCTGCTCTACTGGAATTCCGATTCCACGCGCATGCCCTACAAGATGCACAGCTACTACCTGCGCAACATGTACCTCGACAACAAGCTGCGCGAACCCGGCGGCATCACCCTGCTCGACACGCCTATCGATCTGTCCAAGGTCAAGACGCCGTGCTATTTCATTTCCACGATCGAAGACCACATCGCGCCCTGGCGCGGCACCTATCTCGGCGCCAACGCACTCGGCGGCCCGGTGCGCTTCGTCCTGGGCGGCTCGGGGCACATCGCCGGCATCGTCAATCCGCCGTCGGCCAACAAGTACGGCTACTGGACCAACGAGGCCAAGGCGCGTCCGGAAACTCCGGATGAGTGGTTCGATGGCGCCAGCCAGCACCAGGGTTCGTGGTGGACCGACTGGCAGAAGTGGGTTACCGGCCTCGACGACACCAAGGTGCCGGCCCGCGACCCCG
>CAZYTN010000011.1:0-21814 GCA_964650115.1 uncultured Sulfuritalea sp. | reverse complement strand
AAGGTGACGGCAAGAACAAGATGCTGCTCGGCGGCAAGGGCGCCAATTTGTGCGAGATGACGCAGATCGGCCTCAACGTGCCGCCCGGCTTCGTGATCACCACCGACGCCTGTCTCGCGTTTCTGGAAAAGGACCGCCTGCCCGAGGGTGCGATGGAAGAGACGCTGGCGCACATGAAGGCGCTGGAGAAAAAGACCGGCAAGACCTTCGGCGGTGCCGACAACCCCTTGCTGGTTTCCGTTCGTTCGGGTTCGGCCATGTCGATGCCGGGCATGATGGACACCATACTCAATCTCGGTCTCAACCCGACCACGCTCAAGGGTCTGATCACCCTGACGGGTAATCCGCGTTTCGGCTATGACGCCTGGCGTCGCTTCATCCAGTTGTTCGGCAAGATCGCGCTGGGCATCGCCGACGAACCATTCGATGCAGCGATGGCAGTCATCAAGAGCCGCTACGGCGCCAGTCAGGATGTGGACCTGAAGGCTGAGCATCTGGCCGAACTGGCCAACGAATTCCTCGCCATCGTCCAGCGGCATACCGGCAAACCCTTTCCCGAGGATCCCTACCAGCAACTGGAGATCGCCATCGGCGCCGTGTTCCGCTCCTGGAACGGCAAGCGCGCTATCGACTACCGTCGGCAGTTCAAGATCACCAAGGACATGGCCAGCGGTACCGCCGTGAATGTGGTGACCATGGTTTTCGGCAACATGGGCAGCGATTCCGGCACCGGTGTCGGCTTCACGCGCAACCCAGGCACCGGCGAAAACATCATCTACGGTGAATACCTGGTTAACGCCCAGGGCGAAGATGTGGTGGCGGGCATTCGCACGCCTAAGGCGATTGCCGAGATGGAACAGGAAATGCCGGAAATCTACCGGCAACTGCAGGAACTGCACGCGCGACTCGAGTCGCACTACGCGGAAGTGCAGGATTTCGAATTCACCATCGAGAAAGGCTCGCTCTACTGCCTGCAAACCCGCAACGGCAAGATGAATGCACGGGCGATGTTGCGTACCTCGGTCGAAATGCACAGGGATGGCGTGATCACCCGCGAGAAAGCCCTGATGCGGATTGACCCGATGCTGCTGGAACAAATGCTGGCGCCCCAACTCGCGGCCGATTTCAAGGGCAAGCCGCTCGCTACCGGCCTGCCGGCTTCCCCCGGCGCTGCCGCAGGCAAGATCGTGTTCGATGCCGACACGGCGGAAGAGCGTGGCCGGGCCGGCGAGCGCATCATTTTGGTACGCGAGGAAACCAAGCCGGAAGACATTCACGGTTTTTTCCAGGCGCAGGGTATTCTGACCAGTCGCGGCGGCAAAACCTCGCACGCGGCGGTGGTGGCCCGCGGTATGGGCAAACCCTGCGTCTCCGGTTGCGAGGCCATTGTCATTGACGACCATGCGCGCCGCGCCGTTATTGGCGAGACCACCCTTCATGAAGGTGATGTGATCACCATTGATGGCAGCACCGGCAAGGTCTATGCCGGTGAGGTTCCCACGGTCGAAGCGACGTTTTCCGAGGACATGGCAACCCTGCTGGGCTGGGCCGATGAAGTGGCGCGACTCAAGGTCATGGCCAACGCCGACACCCCAGACGACGCCGCAAGCGGACGGGTTTTCGGCGCCATGGGCATCGGCTTGTGCCGCACCGAGCGCATGTTCAACAGTTCCGATCGCCTGCCCATCGTGCAGGAGATGATCCTCGCCGAATCCGTCGAGGAGAGGCAGGCCGCGCTGGATCGCCTGCTGCCGATCCAGCGCGCTGACTTCAAGGGCATCTTCAAGGCCATGAAGGGCCTGCCGGTGACCGTGCGTCTGCTTGATCCGCCGATGCACGAATTCCTGCCGACGGCGTCGCAACTGGAACTGGAAATCGCGCACCTGCATCATCTGCGCGACTCGATCAAGACGCTGGAAGAACTGCCGGAAACGCTAAAATTGCTTAACCCGAAGCTCTATCAGCAGTATTCGGATGGCCTGTCCAAGCTGTCGCTGGCCATGTCAGTCTTCAAGGACACCCATCTGGAAGAGGATGTAATCCAAAAGAAGGAAAAGATCCTCAAGAAGGTCCGCGCGCTGTCCGAGGTAAACCCCATGCTTGGCCACCGTGGCGTGCGTTTGGGCATCACTTATCCCGAGATATACATGATGCAGATCCAGGCCATCCTGGAAGCAGCCGCCCTGTGCGCCAAGGAAGGCACCGAGGTCCATCCCGAAATCATGGTGCCGCAGGTGGCGACGGTCGAGGAACTGTGCCGCATCCACAGCTATGTTAAACGCCTGCACAAGGTAGTCGAACTGACCCATGGCATCAAGGTGGACGTCAAGTTCGGCAGCATGCTGGAAGTGGTGCGCGCCTGCCTGCGAGCCGGGCGCATGGCCGAAGATGCCGAGTTCTTCTCCTTCGGTACCAACGACCTGACGCAGGCCACCTTCTCCTTCAGTCGCGAGGATGCGGAGAACAAGTTCCTCCCGGCCTACATCGAAGCGGGAATTCTGCAGGACAATCCGTTCGAGGTGCTTGACCAGAAAGGCATCGGCCAATTGATGAAAATGGCTGTCACCGAAGGACGCAAGACCAGGCCGGACCTGAAAGTGGGCATCTGCGGCGAGCATGGCGGTCATCCGGCATCCATCCGCTTTTGTCATGACATCGGGCTCACCTACGTTTCCTGTTCCGGGCCGCGCGTGCCGATCGCCCGTTTGGCGGCCGCGCAGGCACAGCTGATGGAGACCGGCGGCGCCGTTGCCAAGAACGCATAGGACAGGACGCAACGCAAGGACGCCAGGGGCAATGCCATAATCAGCCCATGGACGATAGCGAATTCATGGGGCTGGCGCTTGACCTGGCACGCGAGGCAGGTGCGGCCGGTGAAGTGCCGGTGGGCGCGCTGGTGGTGATGAACGGGGAAGTGGTCGGCCGTGGCAGCAATCAGCCCATCGGGCGACGCGATCCGACAGCGCATGCTGAAATCATGGCATTGAGGGATGCCGCAGCCCGGCTTGGCAACTACCGCTTGCCAGGCAGCACGCTGTATGTGACGCTGGAACCCTGCGCCATGTGTGCCGGCGCGATCATGCATGCGCGCATCGACCGCGTGGTGTTCGGCGCGCACGATCCAAAAACCGGTGCGGCCGGCAGCGTGATCGACCTGTTTGCCGAATCCCGCCTCAATCACCACACCGCAATCGCCGGTGGCGTGCTGGCAGAGCAATGCGGCAGCCTGCTGTCGGGGTTTTTCGCGGCGCGGCGCGGCCGCACGCTGGTGGCTTGATTCATTCCTCGATGCAGATCCGCATCAGCCTGCCGCAGCAAACCCTGGAACTGCATGACGAGCGCGGCACCTTGCTGCGCCGTTACCTTGTATCCACGGCAAAAAATGGAGCCGGCGAACGGAATGGCAGCTTTTGCACGCCGCGCGGGCGGCATGTCGTGCGGGCAAAAGTCGGTGCCGGCGCGACGGCAAATACGGTGTTCGTGCGTCGCCGTTCGACCGGCGAAGTGTGGACGCCGCAACTCGCCGAGCAATTCCCCGGCCGCGACTGGATCCTCACGCGCATCCTGTGGCTGTCGGGCAAGGAACCGGGGCGCAACCGGCTTGGCGGAGTTGATACCATGCGCCGTTACATCTATTTGCACGGGTCGCCCGACAGCGTGGCCATGGGAACACCGGGTTCGATCGGCTGTGTGCGCATGCGCAACAGCGACATCATTGAATTGTTCGACTTGATTCCGCTGCAAACGCCGGTCGACATCGTCGAATTTGGTGTCGAGGCCGGGTCATGGAACGAACTCGCGAAACAGGCGCGCCAAGTGCGCGATGCGGTCTTTGTCGCCGAGCAGAAGGTGCCACGTGACATGGAATGGGACGAACATGATGCCGTGAGCCGGCATGTCATTGCGCACGATACGGATGGGGAACCAATAGGGACCGGACGCCTGCTGGCCCATGGTAAACCCGGCCAAATCGGCCGCATGGCGGTGCTGGCTGACTGGCGCGGCAAAGGCGTCGGCCGCGCCCTGCTGGAACGCTTGCTCGAGGATGCGGCCGGTCGGAACATGCGTCATCTGGCCTTGCACGCGCAAACGCAGGCCAGCGGCTTTTACCGGCGTTTCGGTTTTGTCGAGGAAGGGCCGGAATTCATGGAAGCCGGGATTCCGCACCGGACCATGGTGCGCTCAAGCTAAACCTGTAGCGCAGCCGCTGGCCGGGCCTCGCTCCGGATAGCCAGGTTTGTTCATCGAAGCTTGTCCAGCCGTCGCTAGCGACGCACATTACGGTGGAGCCGCGCGTGCCGTAATCCGGCGACTTGACGAAGGCCGAGGACAGCAGGCGTTCCCAGTCCAGCGGAATCCCGGTTTGTGGCAACTGTTCATCGGCATGAATTCCGTCATCCCGCAGCAGAGCAAACAACGACCGGTCGTCGGGCAGGCGGTCGAGCGCTTGCGCCAGCGCCGTCTTGCCAGCGCCGACTTTCGGCCACGGCGTATCGAGCAGATGGTTGGATATGCCATATACGCCCGGCTCCAGCTGTCGCGGCGAACCACCCATGTTCGACGACCACCAGAGGGTTTCGCCATCGCCTGCCAGCAGGTTGTAGCCGTTGTATGCGCTGCCCCGCGCGGCAATGCGTTCGAGATAGTCCTGCGGCGCTTCGCTTCCCGTCAGGAATTCCGCCACCAGCGCGCCGCGCGATGGGGCACCGCTGCGGTTCTGCGCCGGATCGCGAAAATTGGTCAGCGCGGCAAAGCGCCCGTTGCGGGTGACGCCCATCCAGGTGCCGCCGGCTTCGAGATCACGTCCGGCCAATACCTGTGGCGCGTGCTTCCAGAAGGCGGCGGGGGCGGTCGGTCGGGCGAAGAACTCGTCGCGATTGGCCGCCACCACCAGGGGGTAGTCGGCATGAACCCGCCAGGCGACGAGGATGAGGCACATCTTTCGCGTCAGGCTATCTCGTACGGCAGGGGCAGAAACTCCATGCGTTCGCCGGTGAGTGAACCGACATGGACTTCACCGGCTTCCATGGCAGCATTTTGCACACAGACCAGGCATTCGAAGCCGCCGGCCGGGGAGGGCGCCACGGTCACCACCGCGCCGCAGTGCTGGTCGCCGGTTTCGGGCGCGTAGACGTGGGCGCCGGGGGAGGGTGCCGCGACAAGCCGGGCGCGGTAGGTGCGTCGTTTCACCTTGCCCAGGTATTGCGTGCGGGCGACAATTTCCTGGCCCGGATAGCAGCCCTTGCTGAAACTTACCCCTGCCACGGCAGGCAGTTCCATGTTCAGCATCTGCGGCACGAATGCCTCCTGGGTGGCGGCGACGACCCGCGGCTGACCCGCGACGATCTCCAGCCATTGCCAAGCCGCCAGACCCACCGGCCGGGCCGCGGCAACCAGGCCTTGCCACCGTGATGCTGCTGAATCGGCATCGACCGCCAGCAGCCAGCGCGTGTCATCGAGCCTGATCGACTGCCCACCTTCCGTCGCTGCCACGCCAAAACGCGGAAGTTGGGCGAGCAGATCGCCAAGAGTCGGCCCCGGCGACACGGCGCCCGCAGTCGAAAAGCCGATCAGGGCGCGTTCCTCCGTCGCATCGCTGAGCTTTACTTTTGCGCGCAGCACATACATTGACATTTTTTTCAGGATCATCGGCAGAATTTCCCGCGGCAGCATCAGCAGGAAATCATCGCCGTCGCGCCAGATCAGCAGGAGCGTCAGCAGGCGTCCCTTGGCCGTGCATAGACCGGCAAAGCGAGCACCATCCGGCCTAATGCCATTGATGTCGTTGGTCATCAGGTTGTGCAGGAAAGTGGCGGAATCGACGCCACTGACGCGGATCAAACCCATATCGGTCAGGGGCGCCACCACCGCTTTGTCGCGAGCCGCGAGCAGTTCGTCGGTGCTGTCATCGAAATGACTGCCATCCGCCGCCAGCCCCTGGGCAGCAAGGAAAGAATTCCAATCTTGGGTCATGACGTGCGTCCGGGTTGAGGGTTTGGAAATGCTATTATCGCGGCCATGGTGCAGATTGCGCCGGCCCCTGTTTATTCAAGACATCATGCGTACATTCAAATTTGTCCTGCTGGTGGTCATTCTCGCATTTGTCGCCGCGATCGTGGGTATCAGCTGGTTTACAACGCGCCATTTGCCCATGCGCAGCGACCCGACCATGTTCTCGATACCGGCAGGCGCCAGCCTGCGCACGGCGGCACAGGTGATCGAGTCTGCGGGCATCGAAATCCCGGCGTGGCAACTGGAAATGCTGGGTCGTGTCATGGGACGTTCGTCGAAGATCAAGGCCGGCAGCTATGAAGTGGAGGATGGACTCACCGCATTGGGCCTGCTCGACAAATTGACGCGTGGTGACGTCACGCAGGGGGAACTGGTTCTGGTGGAAGGCAAGACATTTCGCCAGTTGCGTGCCTTGTTGAACGAGCATCCCGATCTTGCCCATGACTCGCAGAAGTTGAGCGACGGGAAAATTCTCGTGCTTCTGGGCGCCAAGGAAGCGCATCCGGAAGGACTGTTTTTCCCCGATACCTATCTCTTCAACAAGGGCAGCAGCGATCTTGACGTCTTGCGTCGGGCCTACAAGGCGATGCAGCCCAAACTGGCAACTGCCTGGGAAAAGCGCGAAAGCACTCTCCCGGCCAAAACACCCTACGAACTGTTGGTTCTGGCCTCGATCGTGGAAAAGGAAACCGGCGTGTCTGCGGATCGACCGCAAGTCGCGGCCGTTTTCGTCAATCGACTGCGCCGCGGAATGCTGCTGCAGACTGATCCGACTGTGATTTATGGTCTTGGCGAGCGCTTTGACGGCAATCTGCGCAAGACAGATTTGCTGACCGATACGCCGTGGAACACCTATACGCGACCCGGTTTGCCACCGACCCCAATTGCCATGCCAAGCTTGGCTTCGCTGCAGGCAGCGGCGAAGCCGCCGCCCAGCGACATGTTGTACTTCGTGGCTCGCGGCGATGGATCGAGCGAGTTTTCGGCCACGCTGGACGAACACAACAACGCCGTCGCCAAATACCAGAAGAAACAGTAGGCGCATGCTGCGCGGTCGTTTCATCAGCTTCGAAGGCATCGATGGCGCCGGCAAAAGCACCCAGCACGCCTGGATGGTGCAATATCTGCGCAACCGGGGGCATACCGTAGTTGCCACCCGCGAACCCGGCGGAACACCTCTGGGAGAAAAACTTCGCGCGCTGTTGCTGGCGGAACCCATGCATCTGGAAACGGAGGCATTGCTGATGTTTGCCGCACGGCGGGAACATATCGCGCAGGTGATCGAACCGGCACTGGCACGTGGCGAATGGGTGGTCTGCGATCGTTTCGTCGATGCGTCGTTTGCCTATCAGGGAGGAGGGCGAGGACTCGACTGGAAAAAGCTCGAAGACCTGGCCAGATGGGTGTTGGGCGACCTGCAACCGGATATGACGCTGATTTTCGATGCCCCGGTGGAAATTGCCCAGCAGCGTCTGCATGCCGCAACAGCCACGCCGGATCGCTTCGAGCAGGAACAGTCGGCTTTTTTTGAAAGAGTGCGCTCTGCTTATTTGCGCATTGCGCGGGAAAACCCTGATCGAGTGCGCCTGATCGATGCCACACAGACCCCAGAAGTAATTAATAAGTTACTTGAGAATATAATTGCAACTATCTGATAATAAATATATTAAGTGGAATGAAGATGTGAAGGGGCAATTGCTCGGCCAGGGGCTTGCCCGTCTTCCTCACGCCATGTTGCTGGTCGGTCCGGTTGGCGTCGGCAAAACCGCATTCGCCGAAGAACTTGCTGCCCTTTTGCTTTGCGAATCTATTGGACGCGACTTGGTAGCCTGTGGCGAATGCCATGCTTGCCGTTGGTTGGATGCCGGGAATCATCCTGATTTTCGACGCGTTGCGCCGGACGACGATAGCGAATCCGAGTCTGGCGCGGGTGAAAAGAGCGGCGAAAAGAGCAAGAAGCGTGGCTCGAATACTATCCGCATTGACCAGATCCGCGAACTCGATGGTTTCGTTTTCGTCGGCAGTCACCGCAACGGCAATCGCGTCGTTCTGGTTACCGAAGCGGAGGCGATGAATCCGTCCGCCGCCAATGCTCTTCTTAAAATACTTGAAGAACCTCCATCAAGTGTATATTTCATATTGATTTCTACGCGATCGCAATCACTCTTGCCGACCATTCGCAGCCGCTGCCGGGTGATACCGTTCGCCCCCCCGGATGCAGCCGCAGCTGCTGAATGGCTGCTGGATGCCGGGCTTGAGAAGCAGGCCAAGCGTTATCTCGATCTCGCCGGCGGGGCGCCGATGCGCGTGGCGCAGTGGAAAGACCAGGGCCAACTGGCACCGATCGATGCATTGGTGGATTCCCTGATCGCGTCTCCATCCGACCCGATCGCACTTGCCGCCAGATGGGATGGTCTGCTCAAGGGCGACGACCTGTTTCGCATGGAAAACCTTGTCGAAGGGGTCCAGCGCTGGTTGTTCGATCTGGCACAGGAATGCATGGCCGGTGAGATTCGCTACCACGCCGGCTGGCCTCGCCCCAAGGACGTGCAAAGCCGCAGCCCGCAGGCCTTGCTGGCCGCCTGGCGCGAGATCGGCCAGTTTCGTCGCAGCGCCCGTCACCCCATGAATCAATTGCTGTTTCTCGAAAACCTGGCGGCGCATTACTTGCGCGCCCTGCGTCCGGGCGCATCATGAACACGCCGCTGGTTGATTCGCACTGCCACCTCGATTTCCCCGACTTTCGAGGGCGGGAAGATGAACTTCTGGCCGCCATGAAAGCCAACCAGGTTGGTTGGGCACTGATCGCGGGAGTCACCCTTGAACGTTTTCCCGGTGTGCTGGCTCTAACCGGGCGTTTCCCCAATTTGTACGCAGCGGTGGGCGTTCATCCTGACACGCAGGAGGGCCAGGAGGCGGATGAAGGCACACTGATTCGCCTTGCCGAACACCCCAAAGTAGTTGCGATCGGCGAAACAGGGCTGGACTACTACCGCCTCGAAGGCGATCTGGAATGGCAGCGGGATCGTTTTCGCACGCATATTCGCGCCGCCCGAAATACCGGCAAGCCTTTGATTATTCACACTCGCGAGGCGGCTGCCGATACATTGCGGATTCTTGAGGAAGAGGGGGCGGGCGAGGTGGGGGGTGTCTTCCATTGCTTTACCGAGACCCTTGCGGTGGCCGAAGCTGCTCTTGCCCTCGGCTTTCACATTTCCATCTCCGGCATCGTCACTTTCAAGAATGCGCTCCAAATCAAGGAGGTGGCAAGCTTTGTCCCGCTTGACCGGATACTCGTCGAGACCGACGCCCCCTACCTGGCCCCCGTCCCGCATCGCGGCAAACTGAATCATCCCGCTCTGGTGCGCCATGTCGCCGCGGAGGTGGCGAGATTGAAAGGTATCCGTCTTGAAGATTTGGCGCAGGCCACGACAAACAACTTTTTCCGTCTTTTTGGTACCCATTTAAATGCGTAGGCTATTGATCGTAATAACGGTATGTATTTTTTCCGGGGCCGTGCAGGCAGGGGCCTACGAAGATATTCTCGCCGCCGCGAACAACGACGACACGACAACGGTGGTCGGACTGCTACGGCGCGGGATGGATGTCAACACCGCCGATCAAACAGGCACGACCCTGCTGATGATTGCTTCCCGCAACGGCAACATGCCATTGCTGCAGGCGCTCCTTGCCGGGCGGGCCAACGTCAATCGGCGCAACCAGCATGGGGATTCAGCCTTGCTGATTGCCGCGCTCAAACCTGCCCCTGAAGCGACAAAGGCGTTGATTGACAATGGTGCGGATCTGAATCCAAGTGGCTGGACACCTTTGCACTACGCGGTTTTTAGCGGCAGCAAAGAGGTCGCGGGGTTGTTGATCGCCAAGGGCGCGAAGCTGGACTCCCGTGCGCCCAACGGACAAACGGCTCTTATGCTGGCGGTGAAGCAGGGAAAACTCGAACTGGTGCAGCTGTTGGTCGATGCCCATGCGGATTTGAGTCTGGCGGATTACGATGGGTTTACCGCAATAGGCCTGGCGAAGAAACTGGGACAGCCGGATGTTGTAATTTATCTGCGCAAGGCTGGGGCAATCGAATAGCCGGCTGGATAGCGAACTTCGCGACAACCGACAGGCGCTTACTTCGCATAATTAGCATTATGTAAAATAATTGCGGTCAGCAGTAATTGCAAAGCTCCAGAAACCATCATCTCCCCGCAGCGCTTCAAAGATCGAGTTGCAAGGCAGCCAGACGAGCATACAAGCCACCCTGATTGCGCAGGTCCTCGGGCCGGCCGATCTCGACAATACGCCCGTGTTCCATCACCACGATCCGGTCGACCTTCTGCACCGTGGCCAGTCGATGGGCGATGATCAGCGTGGTACGGCCCTCCATCGCGGCGCTGAGGCCTTTCTGCACCAGAATCTCGGATTCAGCATCGAGTGCGCTGGTGGCTTCGTCAAGCAGCAACAAGGGAGCTCCTTTCAGAATCGCCCGTGCGATGGCGATGCGCTGGCGCTGACCGCCTGACAGTCGCGTGCCGCGTTCGCCGAGGAAGGTCTGGTAGCCCTCAGGCAGGCGTTCGATGAACTCGTCTACCCGCGCCGCCCGTGCCGCCTCGAGGACTTCCGCATCGCTGGCCGAAGCCCGCCCGTAGCGAATGTTTTCCATGGCATTGGCGGAAAAGATCACCGGATCCTGCGGCACAATGGCTATTCCGCTACGCAGATCGCCCAAGCTCAGGTGCCGGATATCCTGACCGTTGAGGAGGATGCCGCCGGCCGAAACCTCGTAATAACGCAGCAAAAGTTGAAACATGCTGGTTTTTCCGGCACCTGATGGCCCGACCAGCGCGACGCTCTCGCCCGAGGCGATCTCCAGGTTGATGCCGTCCAGGGCCCGGATTTGCGGACGTGCCGGATAGCTGAAGACGACATGTTCGAAACTGATCCTCGCCTGGGCCGGATGGACCGGTGTCTCGGGCCGCCCCACTTCCCGAATTTCAGGTTCGGCATGCAGGAGTTCCAGCAACCTTTCCGTGGCACCGGCGGCACGCATCACGTCGCCCCACACTTCCGCCATGGTTCCCACACCGCCGGCCACCAGAGCCGCATAAAGCACGAAGGACGCCAGTTGTCCCCCGGTCAGGATGCCTTCATGGACCTGGCGTGCGCCTATCCAGAGCACGAAAATGATGGTGCCCATCACTGCCGTGATGATCAGTACCGTCAGCGCCGAACGCACCCGGGTGCGCCGGATGGCGGTGACGAAGCTGCTTTCCGTCCGCTCCGCAAAGCGCCCGGCTTCCTGCTTTTCCTGCGTAAATGCCTGCACCGTCGGCATGGCGTTGAGGATTTCCCCGGCCAGGGCGGAGGCATCGGCGATCCGGTCCTGCGACTCGCGCGACAGTTTCTTGACCCGGCGGCCAATGGCAATTATGGGCAGGGTCAGCAAGGCCATCAGACCCAGGTTCAGCGAAAACAGGTAGAAACTGGTGACGGCCAGCATCACCATGCCGCCGATGAACTGGAACAGGCTGCGCAGGCCCATGGAAACCGAACTGCCGACCACGGTCTGGATCAGCGTCGTGTCGCCGGTCAGTCGCGACAGTACCTCTCCCGTCTGCAGCGTCTCGAAGAATTGCGGTGACTGTCCCAGGACGCGCCGATAGACGGCATTACGCAAATCTGCCGTGACACGCTCACCGATCCACGACACGATGTAGAAGCGTGCCGAAACGGCAAGCGCCCAGAAACTTGCCAGGCCGAACAGGGCGAGGAAATGCCCGTTCAGGCTCAAGGCGCCGAGCAGGCCTCCCTTAGCACGTTCCCTGTCGCCGAAGCCGAAATCGATCAGATCGCGAAACGCCAACGGCACCAGCAGGATGGTCGCCGACCCGACGCAGAGCAGCACGAAAGCCAGCGCAAGGCGCGCCCGGTAGGGCAGCAGGAAAGGTAGCAAACCTTGTAACGACGACAGACGACGGGGACTTGCAGGAGCAATCGGCGCATTTGGGAGCATGCGCAATTATCGTCGGTCTCTGGGTACCCTGCTACAGGCCCTCATTAGTTGCCGTCTGCGGCCACGGGGACAATGCCGACGCAGCAGAAAACAATGGTATTCAGGGTACGGGATCCGGCCGAAAGCCGAAGCGCCGCGGGACATCGCAACGCCTGATCGGCTTCACGGGCAAGCCGCACCAGAGCATGTCCACGTCGCCGCCCATGGCTGCCAGCATTGCCACTTCGTCCGCCGGCTCTCCGCATGCAATTCGGCAGTCTGCAAGAAAACTCCCGAGGTCGCGGTCGTCGAGCAGTCCTATACCCGTGGCGGTATCAAGCAACGCATTGCCCTCATCATCCAGATATGCCCCTTTTATACTGCCGGCGGCGGCGCCGGTATGCGCCGTAAGCCCGCCATCGACTTGCAGGCGCAGCACCAGCGGCGTGTAGTCGAGCGCGACGTAAACGGCCTGCGGACCATTTCGGAAAATCCAGTCGCCTGCTTCATCCGGTCCGTAGCGGCTGCCGATGAATGCAATCAGGCCGGCATGGCTGACGGTCTCGCCCTTCAGGCGCCAGCGGCCGCGCCGGTCGAGGGAAAGCCAGCCGTAGCAGGCCGGAACATTGGGCCACTTCACCGTGGCGACCGGATCGGACAAGGTCATGCTGCGCCAGGCGAAAGCGCTAAAAGGGCGCGCCCACTTCTGCTTCAGCGGGCCAGGAAGTCTCAGTGATGATGTCCATGCTCGCCATGGACGTGGCCGTGGGTAATCTCTTCGGCAGTCGCCGCGCGAACTCCGGCCACGGTGCAGGAGAACATGAGCGAGATGCCGGCCAACGGGTGATTGCCATCCACCACCACCTTGTCTTCGGCGATATCGGTAATGGTGAACAAGGCGTCCTCGCTTTCGCCGTCTTCGCTGCCGCGCTCGAACTGCATGCCGACTTCGATGTTTTCAGGAAACAGTTGGCGCGATTCGATGGCGACCAGATCGGCATCGTATTCGCCAAACGCGTCTTCGGGTTCCAGTTTTACTTCAAGGGCGTCGCCTTCCGCCTTGCCTTGAAGTTCCTCTTCAATTCGATCGAAAATGCCGCCATAACCGCCATGCAGGTAGACCAGCGGAGCCGCACCTTCGTCGACGGGAGTACCGTCGGTGTCCTTGACGCTGTATTTCAGGGTGACGACCGTGTTCCTAGCGATGAGCATGCTGCCTTCCTTTGCCATTGAGGCCCTTAACGAGTTGATAGACCTCGGCGGCATGCCCTTTCGGATGCACATCGTAGAGGGCGTGACGAACTATGCCTTTCTTGTCGACAATGAATGTCGAACGTATTATGCAGAGTTTCTTGTGGCCGTCCCGCTCGCGATACTGGGACACGCCGAACTTGCGACAGACATCACCTTCCTGATCCGACAACAGCCGCACGGACAGGCCGTGCTTGTCGCGAAAATCCGCATGCGACAGGCAATCGTCGCGCGAGACGCCGAGGATTACGCAGTCCAGGCGGGCGAATTCGTTTTCATGATCCGAGAACTCGGCCGCCTCCAGCGTGCAATAGGGTGTGCCGTCGCGCGGATAAAAGAACAGCACGGCGTTCTGACGGCCGCGCAGCGAGGCAAAATCGAACAACTCCATGTCTGCGTCGGGCAGCGAAAACTCCGGCGCTTTTTCTCCTTGATGCAGCATTCGGTTCTCCTTATTCGGCGAACTCGATTCATTCTAACCGAGTCTGCGGGGAAGGAATCAAGTCCCGCCGCTCTCCTGCTTTCGCTCGACTTCAATCGACAGGAAATCCTCGTGCCGGTGCTTGCTGGCAAGGTATTCGAGCGAGCGCATTTCAATCAGGCGGCTCACGGTGCGCTTGAATTCCCCGGCCTGCACACCCTGTGTGTAGAGCTCTTCCGCTAGGCACTCGGCGCCGACGATCAGCGTGACGCGATGATCGTAAAGTACATCGACCAGCCAGGTAAAACGCCGCGCTTCGCTGGCCTTTTCGGCCGCCATTTTCGGCACGCCGGTCAGAAACAGCGTGTGATTGCGATTGGCCAGCCAGAGGTAGTCGTTTTGCGAACGCGGGCCGCCGCACAGCGTGGCGAAATTGAACCAGATCACTCCCGGTGCGCGGTGCACCACCGGCAGCGTACGACCCAGCACTTCAACCGGCTTGGTGTGGCCGGCTCCGCCCGCGATCGCGTTGAAGGTTTGCTGGATGGCGGCATGCGCCTCGGCATCGTCGGACGACAAAAACACCTCGGCCTGCGCCAGGGTACGCAGCCGATAGTCGATGCCGGCATCGATTTCGATGACATCGAGCTTCTGCCGCAGCAGAGCTATGGTCGGCAGAAACAGTTCTCTCTGCAGGCCGTTCGGGTAAAGACCGTCGGGCGAGTAATTTGATGTGATGCAAAACACCACGCCGGCATCGAACAAGGCTTGCATCAAGCGGCCGAGGATCATCGCGTCGGCAATGTCGGAAACGTGAAACTCGTCGAAACACATCAGGCGAGTTTCGCGCGCGATGCGCGCCGCTACTTGTGCCAGTGGATCCGATTCATTGCGGTGCGCTCGCAGCGATTCGTGAATCTCATGCATGAAAGCGTGAAAATGTACGCGACGTTTTCGCTCGTAGGGTACGGCAGCAAAAAAGCAATCCATCAGGAAGCTCTTGCCGCGCCCTACCCCGCCCCAGAACCAGACACCGCGCGGCAATTCCGGGCGCACCAGCAGCTTCCTGAGCCTGCCGCGCCGCGCCGCCTTGAGCGCCAGCAGATCGTCATAGAACTTCTGCAGCCGTCGCGCCGCAACCAGCTGTGCCGGGTCGGCCTCTATGCCGCGCAAGGCCAGCGCGGCGTTGAAGCCTTCGATCATCCCGTCCTTGGGAACTTTGAGAATTTTATGCGGCATAAGCCCAGGATATCCTTCCGACATGGATGCACCGGGACACAATCAAAAAGGGCGGCCGGGCTGCCCCGACCGCCCTGCTGCGACAGGCGCCAGCTTAGAAGTGTAATGCCCGCTTGTCCACCGCCAGCGAGGCCTCATGCATGGCTTCCGAAAGTGTTGGATGGGCATGGCAGATTCGCGCAATGTCTTCCGACGAAGCATTGAATTCCATCGCCACCACGGCTTCCGCAATCAGCTCTGAGGCGTTGTTGCCGATGACATGCACGCCGAGAATTCGGTCGGTCTTGGCGCAGGCGATCATCTTGACGAAACCGGTAGTGTCGCCCTGCCCCAGCGCGCGTCCGTTGGCGGCAAACGGAATCTGCCCCGTACGATACTCGACGCCTTCGTTCTTCAATTGCTGCTCGGTCTTGCCGACCCAGGCGATTTCGGGGTGGGTGTAGATGACCCAGGGCACGGTATCCAGATTGACGTGACCCTTCTGGCCTGCGATGCATTCGGCCACCATCACGCCTTCTTCCATGCTCTTGTGCGCCAGCATCGGGCCCGGGACAACGTCGCCGACCGCCCAGACATTGGGCAGGTTGGTGCGACAGTTCTTGTCAACCGCAATGTAGCCGCGCGGATTGATGGCGAGGCCGACATTTTCGGCGCCGAGGCCTTCGGTGTGCGGCACACGACCGACGGAAACAATCAGGCGATCGCATTGCAGGGTTTTGGTCTCGTCCCCGAGTTCATATTCGACGCTGACCCCTTTCTTGCCCGTTTCGACCTTGGTGATCTTGACGCCAAGCTGGATGTCCAGGCCCTGTTTCTGCGTGAACACCTTCCAGGCTTCCTTGGCCACGGCCTGGTCGGCCGAGCCGAGGAAGTCGGGCAGGGCTTCGAGAATGGTCACTTCGGATCCGAGGCGCTTCCACACCGAACCCAGTTCCAGGCCGATCACCCCGGCGCCGATCACGCCCAGGCGTTTGGGCGTGGAATCGAAAGCCAGGGCGCCGACGTTGTCGCAGATCACTTTGTTGTCGACCGGAATACCGGGCAGATGCCGTGCCTTCGAGCCGGTGGCGACAACAACATGCGTCGCTTCCACGATCTCGCCGTTGACATCGACGCGCCAGCGATCGTCCTCGCGATTTACGAACTTGCCGTGTCCGGGCAGCAGCGTGACCTTGTTCTTCTTGAACAGGCCCTTGATGCCGCTGGTCAGTTGCCCGACGATGTTGTCCTTGCGCTTGATCATGGTCGCCACGTCCATCTTCACACCGGTGGTGGAGATGCCATGCATGACGAAGGAATGACTGGCCTGCTCGAACAGCTCCGAAGACTGCAACAGCGCCTTGGAGGGAATGCAGCCCACGTTGAGGCAGGTTCCGCCAAGACGCACGTCGCCCTTGGGGTCGGCGTAGGAGTCGGACTCGATACACGCCGTGGAGAAACCCAACTGGGCCGCGCGAATGGCCGCTACATAACCGCCGGGACCGCCGCCGATTACAACAACATCAAACTGCTTGTTTGCCATGAAAAACCTTTCGGGTTTAAACGTCGAGCAGGAGGCGGGCCGGATCTTCCAGCGCTTCCTTCATGGTCACCAGGCCCAGCACCGCCTCGCGGCCGTCGATGATGCGGTGGTCGTAGGACATGGCGAGGTAGTTGATCGGGCGAATCACGATCTGGCCGTTCTCGACCACGGCGCGGTCCTTGGTGGCGTGCACGCCGAGGATGGCCGACTGCGGCGGATTGATGATCGGGGTCGACAGCATCGAGCCGAACACGCCGCCGTTGGAAATCGAGAAGGTGCCGCCCGTCAGGTCTTCGAGAGACAGCTTGCCGTCCTTGGCCTTGGAACCGAACTCGGCAATCTTCTTTTCGATCTGCGCCAGGCTCATCTGGTCGGCGTCGCGCAGGATGGGCACGACGAGGCCGCGTGGACTGCCGACGGCGATGCCGATGTCGAAGTAGCCGTGATAGACGATGTCGTTGCCATCGACCGAGGCGTTGATCACCGGATATTTCTTCAGTGCGGCAACTGCCGCCTTGACGAAGAAGGACATGAAGCCGAGCTTGACGCCGTGTTCCTTCTCGAACTTGTCCTGGTATTTCTTGCGCATTTCCATTACCGGCGCCATGTTCACCTCGTTGAAGGTGGTCAGGATGGCATTGGTGGACTGCGACTGCACCAGGCGCTCGGCGACGCGGGCGCGCAGCCGCGACATCGGCACGCGCTGTTCCGGGCGATCCGCGATGATGGCATCGGCGCTGACGACGTTGGGCTGCGGCAAGGCCGGCTTGGCCGCAGAAGTCGGCGCTGGCGACACGGCGGCCGGAGCCGCAGGCGCGGCCTTGGCGCCGCCGCTGACATCTTCCTTGAGAATCCGACCGCCGCGGCCGCTGCCCCGTACGTCACCTGCGGCGATGCCCTTCTCCTCCATGATCTTGCGCGCGGCCGGCATCGCCGTCGCGCTTGTCGCCGGTGCGGGTGCGGCGGCGGGCGCCGCGGCGGACTTGGCGGCTGCAGGTGTCGCGACAGCCCCCTTGGCCTCGGTATCGATCTGGGCGATGACCTCGCCCGACGTCACACTCTCACCATTGTTCTTGACGATCTTGACGATCACGCCGCTGTCCGGCGCCGGCAACTCGAGAACCACCTTGTCTGTTTCAATGTCGATCAGGTTCTGATCGCGGGTGACGGCATCGCCTTCCTTGACATGCCAGGCCGACAGCGTGGCTTCGGCCACCGACTCGGACAACTGGGGGACTTTGACTTCGATAATCATGATTTCTCCGTTATTCCTTGATGCCGAGGGCAGCGTTGACCACTTCCTTCTGCTGCTGGACGTGTTTCGAGGCATAGCCGACCGCCGGGGATGGCGATGAGGGACGCGCCACCGCATCGAGGATCTGGCCCTTCTTGATCAGCCGCTCCAGGCGATGATGCTTGGCGTACCAGGCGCCCTGGTTCATCGGCTCCTCTTGGCACCAGATCAGTTCCTTGAGGTTGGGATACTTCAGCATCTCTTCGTGCAGCCGGCGGTCGTCGAAGGGATACAGTTGCTCGACGCGCACCAGGACGACGTTGTCGATCTTCTTTTCCCGGCGCGCCGCGAGCAGGTCGAAATAGATCTTGCCGGCGCAGGTGACCATGCGCGTGACCTTCTTCGCATCGACCTTGTCGACCTCGCCGATGATGGTCTGGAAGGTGCCATTGGCCAGTTCCTCCAGCGAACTCGTGGCGTCCTTGTGGCGCAGCAACGACTTCGGCGTCATTACCACCAGCGGTTTGCGCTGCTTCCTCAGCATCTGGCGGCGCAGCATGTGATAGACCTGCGCGGCGTTCGAGGGCACGCAGACTTCCCAGTTGAAATCGGCTGACAACTGCATGTAGCGCTCGAGTCGCGCCGAGGAATGCTCCGGTCCCTGCCCTTCGTAGCCGTGCGGCAGCAGCATTACCAGACCGCAACCGCGGCCCCATTTTGCTTCGCCGGAAGACAGGAACTGGTCGATGACCACTTGGGCGCCGTTGGCGAAGTCGCCGAACTGGGCCTCCCAGACCACCATCTCGTTCGGTGCCGCCGTGGCGAAGCCGTATTCGAAGGCGAGCACGGCTTCCTCGGACAGCACCGAATCGAAGCACATGAAGCGGCCCTGATGCTCCTGGATGTTCTGCAGCGGCCAGTAGGTGCCCTCGTCCCATTTCTCGCGGTTCTGGTCGTGCAGGGCGGCATGGCGATGGAAGAAGGTGCCGCGCCCGACGTCTTCGCCGGAAACGCGAATGTTGAAGCCGGCGGCGACCAGGGATGCGTAGGCCAGGTTCTCGGCCATGCCCCAGTCAACCGGCAGCTTGCCCTCACCCATCTGCTTGCGGTCATCGATGATCTTCTGCACCCGGGAGTGCAGCGTGAAGTTGGGCGGGATGGTCGTGAGCTGCTTGGCCAGACGCTGCATTTCTGTCATCGACACCGTGGTGTTGCACTTTTCCGTATAGGGCACCCCGATGTAGGGCGTCCAGTCGATGGAGAACTTGCTCTGGTAGTCGCTGATCACCGGGTCGATCAGATGGCGGCCCTCGTCCAGTGCCGCACGGTAGTCCTTGATCATCTGCTCGGCATCGCCCTTGGCGATCACGCCCTGAGCTTCGAGCTTGTCGGCATAGAGCCGGCGGGTACCCGGATGCTGGGCAATCTTCTTGTACATCAAAGGCTGGGTCACCATCGGCTCGTCCTGCTCGTTGTGGCCGAGCTTGCGGAAGCAGACGATGTCGATCACGACGTCCTTCTTGAATTCCTGGCGATACTCCATGGCGATCTGGGTGACCAGCGCCACGGCCTCCGGATCGTCGCCATTGACGTGGAAGATCGGCGCCTCGATCATCTTGAAGATGTCGGTGCAATACAGCGAGGAACGGTAGTCGCGCAGGTCGGAGGTGGTGAAGCCGATCTGGTTGTTGACCACGATATGGATGGTGCCGCCGGTGCCGTAGCCGCGCGTGTTGGAGAAGTTGAGCATCTCCTGGTTCACGCCCTGCCCGGCCACCGCGGCGTCGCCGTGGATCAGCACCGGCAGTGCCTGGAGTTTGCCTTCGTGGCCGCGGCGCACCTGGCGAGCATAGACGGACCCGGCAACCACGGGATTGACGATTTCCAGATGCGAGGGATTGAAAGCCAGGGTCAGGTGCACCGGTCCGCCCGGCGTGCCGACGTCGGACGAATAGCCCATGTGGTACTTGACGTCGCCTGCAGACAGCGCCGACTTCTTCTTGCCTTCGAACTCGTCGAACAGCATCGAGGGCTGCTTGCCCAGGGTATTGACCAAAACATTGAGGCGCCCGCGGTGGGCCATGCCGATGACAATTTCCTGGACGCCGACGGCGCCGGCAGTGCGAATCAACTGATCCATCGCCAGAATCAGCGCTTCGCCGCCCTCGAGCGAGAAGCGCTTCTGGCCGACGTACTTGGTGTGCAGGTAACGCTCCAGCGTCTCGGCGTGAGTCAGTTGCACCAGAAAACGCTTCTTCTCTTCCGCCGTATAGGCCGGCGTGCCGCGAATTGGTTCCAGCTTGCCCTGCAGCCAGCGCTTCTGGCCGACATCCGAGAGATACATGAACTCGGTACCGATGGTGCCGCAGAAGGTCTGCCGGCAGGCTTCGAGGATCTCGCGCAGCGTCGCCGACTCGGGCACCGCCGCAAACGAACCGGTCTGGAACACCTGTCCGAGATCGGCCTCGGTGAATCCGTAGTGCGACGGTTCCAGTTCGGCCACAGCTGGACGCTCCGCGCGCTTCAAGGGATCCAATTGCGCCCAGCGATTGCCGAGAAAGCGGTAGGCATTGATCAGTTGCAGAACCTTGACCTGTTTTCCATCTGCCTGTGTCGTGGCTCTGGTCGGCGCCTGCAGGGTGCCATCCTTGGCGCGCTGTGCGAATGAGGTGATCACCGGATAATGGGCCACATCGGGCCCAGTGTAGTTGCCTGCGCCCGGCAAGGTGCCGAGCTTGTCGAAATAATCGCGCCAGACCGGCTCGACGGAGGCCGGGTTGGCGAGGTAGGCGTCGTACAGCGCTTCGATGTACGGCGTATTGGTGCCGAACAGATACGAGTTGGACAGCATCTGCTTCATCATTGCATCACCTGATCCTTAATGAGGGAGAAAACGGGGGCGTCAAACGTTCCCCACTTGCGACTTGTCTGCGAATCAGCGCTGGTCCAGCGGCTTGACGTCGCGGCGCCCCGCACCGATGTACAACTGACGAGGACGGCCGATCTTGTATTCCGGATCGGTAATCATCTCTTCCCACTGCGTCATCCAGCCGACGGTGCGGGCCAGCGCGAAGATGCAGGTAAACATCGAGGTCGGGATGCCCAGCGCCTTCTGCACGATGCCGGAATAGAAATCGACGTTCGGGTAGAGCTTCTTCTCGACGAAGTAGGGATCTTCCAGCGCGATCTTCTCCAGTTCCTTGGCCAGCTTGAACAGCCTGTCGTTCTCCAGGCCCAGTTCCGCCAGGACATCGGCGCAGACCTTGCTCATCAGCTTGGCACGCGGATCGAAGTTCTTGTACACCCGGTGGCCGAAGCCCATCAGCTTGAAGCTGTCGTTCTTGTCCTTGGCGCGCTTGATGTACTCGCCAACCCGCGAAACGTCACCGATTTCCTCAAGCATTTCCAGGCAGGCCTCGTTGGCGCCGCCGTGCGCGGGACCCCACAGGCAGGCAATACCCGCGGAAATGCAGGCGAAGGGGTTGGCGCCGCTTGATCCGGCGAGGCGCACCGTCGAGGTCGAGGCATTCTGCTCGTGATCGGCGTGCAGCGTGAAAATGGTGTCCAGCGCATGCGTCAGCACCGGATTCGGCTTGTACTCCTCGCAAGGCGTGCCGAACATCATGTGCATGAAATTGGCGGTGTAGTCGAGGTCGTTGCGCGGATACATGAAGGGCTGGCCGGTGTTGTACTTGTAGGCCATGGCGACAATGGTAGGCAGCTTGGCCACCAGTCGGTTGAACGACACGTTGCGGTCGGCTGGATCGGAGAAATCCGTCGCGTCATGATAGAAGGCCGACAGGGCGCCGACCACGCCGACCATGACGGCCATCGGATGCGCATCGCGGCGGAAGCCCTGATAGAACTTCACCAGTTGCTCGTGCACCATGGTGTGCTTCTTGATCGTGCTCTCGAAGTCGACTTTCTGTTTCGAGTCGGGCAGTTCGCCATTCTTCAGCAGGTAAGCGACTTCGAGGAAGTTGCAGTTTTCCGCGAGTTGCTCGATCGGATAGCCGCGATACAGCAGCTCCCCTTTGTCGCCGTCGATGAAGGTCACCTTCGACTGGCAGCTTGCCGTGGAGAGAAAGCCGGAGTCGTAGGTAAACAGGCCGGTCTTGGCACCGAGGGTGCGGATGT
>CAZYTN010000010.1:0-22781 GCA_964650115.1 uncultured Sulfuritalea sp. | reverse complement strand
AGAAGGCAGGGCGATTGATTCGCGGCTTCAATGAATAGGCAGCGGTGCCGGGCTCACCTGGCGAGCCAGTCGCGAGTGATACTCTCCGACCTGAGGCCAAAAACTGGATTGAGACGGAGCAGCACATGGAAATGAGCATTGCACTGCTGGTCGGGCTGCTGCTGGGCGGCGGGCTGGTGGCATTCGTCTTCTCCGGTCGCCTGCGCGAAGCCCGCACCGGGCTGGCCCAGCGAGATAGCGAACTGGCGATGCTGCGCGAGGAAAAGTCGGCGCTGGCGATACGCTGCGCGCAGCTGGCAACCGAACTGGAAAAGGACCAGGCGCTGTTCGCCGAGCGCCAGGCCACGCTGGAAGCCGCGCGCGACAGCTTTGCCGACGCCTTCAAGCTGATTTCGGCCGATGCGCTGGCGAAGAACAACCAGTCCTTCCTCGAACTCGCCCGCGCCACGCTCGAAGCGCAGCAGGCGGCGGCGCTGGCCTCCGCCCGCACCGATCTGGACAAGCGGCAACTGGCCATCGGCGAACTGGTGGCGCCGGTGAAAACTTCGCTGGAAAAGTTCGAGTTGCAGATCCAGGGCATCGAAAAATCGCGCATCGACGCCTACGCCACGCTGACCGAGCAGGTGCGCGCCATGGCCGAGGCGCAGGGTGCCCTGCGGCTGGAGACCGGCAACCTGGTCAAGGCCCTGCGCGCGCCGCAGACGCGCGGGCGCTGGGGCGAACTGCAGCTCAAGCGCGTGGTCGAGATGGCCGGCATGCTCGACCACTGCGATTTCTTCGAACAGGAAAGCACCAACACCGAAGACGGCCGGCTGCGCCCCGACCTGATCGTCAAGCTGCCCGGCGGCAAGAACATCGTGGTCGATGCCAAGGCGCCGCTCGCCGCCTACCTCGAAGCGCTGGAGGCGAGCGACGAGGAAGAGAAGAAGCGCAAGCTCATCGACCATGCGCGTCAGGTGCGCGACCACCTCAGGAAGCTCGGGCAGAAAGCCTACTGGGAGCAATTCCAGCCCTCGCCCGACTTCGTCGTGCTGTTCCTGCCCGGCGAGATGTTCTACTCGGCCGCGCTCGAAGCCGACCCCTCGCTGATCGAAGCCGGGGTCGATGCGCGCGTGATCCTCGCCACGCCGACCACCCTGATCGCCCTGCTGCGCGCCGTCGCCTACGGCTGGACGCAGCAGGCCCTGACCGAAAACGCCGAGCGCATCAGCCTGCTCGGCCGCGAGCTCTACGATCGCATCGCTACCGTGGCCGAGCACTGGGGCCGCGTCGGCAAGAACCTCGGCGAGGCGGTCGGCGCCTACAACGATTCGGTGGCCTCGATGGAACGGCGGGTGCTGGTCTCGGCGCGCAAGTTCCGCGACCTGAAAGTGGCCGGCGACGACAAGGAAATCCGCGACCTGAACCCGGTCGAGGCGCTGCCGCGCGATGTGCAGGCGCCCGAATTACTGGCACAGGACGACAGGCTCACGCCATGAGCCTTGAGGCCGGCAGAATGCCCTCCATCAACCAGGAGGAAACATCATGTCTGCGCACCAAGCCGATGTCGCGGTGTTCATCGTCACCACGACCCTGTGCGCCCTTGGCGCGCTGATGCTGCCCCTGGCGGGGTAAGCACGAACACCCACCGCTCCATCATGGACGGACATTAATTGGCACACTAATCTGCAGGTTGCTCTTGTAACATAGTGAAATGTAAGCATAATAAGCAATAAATCGCCGGACATTTTGACGGACAAAAACTTGCCAAAGAATTTCAGTGAAATTTCCCGTCGGATCGAAACCGACCGCTTCGGCCCCTTCGTCTTCCAACTGGGCCTAGCCGCAGCCGATGTCGACCTGGCTTTGCATCGCGTCGAAGATGCCCACCAGCGTTTCGTGGCCTCGCCACTCGCCCAAGTGGCTACCCGCCTGGAGAAGGAGGTCGTGGTCAGCAGCGTATTCGGCACCAACACGATTGAGGGCGGCACCCTGACCGAAGACGAGACCGCCGGTGCCTTGGCGCTCGACCCAGGCCAGGTGCAGGAAGTAGAGCAAAGGCGGGCGCTCAACATCAAGGCGGCCTACGATCTTTCGCAAGCCGTTGCCAAATCCTCCGGTTGGTCCCTGAACGCGGAATTCATCGGCGACCTGCATCGCCTGATCACCCGCCAGCTTCCCGATCCGGACAACCGCCCCGGTATGCTGCGCGACAACCCCAAGACACGCGTTACCTACGTCGGCGATCAGACGCACGGCGGCCGTTACAAACCGCCGCAATATGGCAAGGACATCGAACGCCTGCTGGACGCACTGATCACCTGGCACGGCGAACTGGAAGCAGCAGGCGTACCGGCCCTGATCCGTGCACCGCTGGTGCATCTTTATTACGAACAGATTCATCCCTTCTGGGACGGCAACGGACGCGTCGGCCGCGTCATCGAGGCCACGCTGCTCCAGGCTGCCGGCTACCGCTATGCGCCCTTTGCGCTGGCGCGCCATTACCTGACAAACATCGACAGCTACTTCACGCTCTTTAACACCTGCCGCAAAGCCGCCGAAAAAGGGCAGGGAGCGCCCAATCGCCCCTTCGTCGAGTTCCATCTCGAAGGCATGCGCCTGACGATCAACAGCCTGCATGATCGCGTGAATCGCCTGGTGGGCATGCTGCTCTACGAGAGCAACATTCGCCGCGCGCTGGATACCAGGCAGATCAACGTTCGCCAATACACCATCCTCGCCCAGCTTCTCGAGCGGGGGCGACCGCTGCTCCTTGACGAATTGCGCAATGCGCCGTGGTACACCAGCCTCTATATCAAGCGCAACGACAAGACGCGCCAGCGCGATCTGCGCGGTTTGCGGGAAACGGAACTGGCCTTCCTCGACACCGACAATGCACTTTGGCCTGGCTTCATTGTGCCGAAGAGCATCAAGCCGCTGGGCAAGTCGTGAGCATCGAAATCATCGCGGAACCGCTCGCAGCAGCTCAGCGAGACAAGGACTGAGGACCATGGCATGAAGTATTGGGTTGGCGTTACAGACAACGGCTGGTTCGAGTTCCTCAATCGAGCCGGAGTTGATGAAGTCAACTTCTGGCAACCGAGTGGCAAAGCTCCCTTCGTGGGGCTTGAGCCTGGTTCCCCGTTTCTGTTCAAACTTAAGCGCCCATTCAATCATGTCGCGGGAGGAGGGTTCTTCGTCAAGTTTTCCGTTCTTCCTTTGTCCATCGTATGGGAGACTTTCGGCCATAAGAATGGAGCACAGTCTCGAGGGAAGTTCGAGACGATGATCCGGAGACTTGCACCTAATCCGCACGAGAAAGATCCGGAAATCGGGTGTACGGTGCTTACCGCACCGTTTTTCTGGCCCCAGAATTTATGGATTCCCGATCCAGTGGACTTTGCCGGAAACATTGTTCGTGGCCGCTATTACGACACTACCAAGGCAGACGGCATGCAGCTGTGGAGCATGGTTCGGGAAAGACTCGATACGCGAGTCTTGATGGCTTCAAATCATGTGGCGAACGAACCAGAACCAGCTGCGAGATATGGTGATCCAGTCCTCGTTAAGCTTAGGCTAGGTCAAGGAGCGTTTCGGGTTCTGGTCACTGATGCTTACCGACGCCGATGCGCTGTTACGGGCGAAAGCACACTTCCAGTGCTTGAGGCGGCGCATATCCTGCCCTTCGCAGAAAGTGGGCCGAACGAGGTGTCGAATGGAATGCTTTTACGCTCAGATTTTCACAAATTATTCGATCTCGGCTACGTCACTGTTACTCAGGATTTCCGGGTTGAAGTGAGCCCAAAAATTCGGGAGGATTGGTTTAACGGAAAGGCATATTACCGTCTGCACGGAAAGGAACTCGCAAACCTTCCAGAGTTGGCTGCTAACCGTCCGGACGCTTCCTTTTTGCGCTGGCACAACGATAACCGCTATCAAGGCTAGAGGAGAAACTGTTGCTATCGAAGACATTGCTTGAAGCGCTCCTTCAATTCCGGCGGGAAAGAGATTGGGAGCAGTTTCACTCGGCACGCAACTTGGCAGCTTCGATTTCAGTTGAGGCTGCGGAATTGCTCGAGTCCTTTATATGGACCTCAGATGAGCAAGTGCAGGAAATTGTACGAAGTCGCCATGCCGAAATCACTGATGAAATAGCGGATATTGCGATACTGCTGACTTATCTGGCCCACGATCTTTCTATTGATATTGATGCCGCCGTGAAGAATAAAATTCAAGTAAACGCAATGAAATATCCTGTGGAGAAGGCTCGTGGGTCAAACAAGAAATATTTCGATCTTTAGGAATAGTTGGCTGCTTCCTGGTTGCTCCAACCATTTCCCATAGACAGATTGTCGTTGTGCAACCGTATTTCACCGATTTGAGGTTTGCCACGACGGTATCTATCTGTACGGGATTACCTGCTGACGGCAGGCGCCGAACCAGCTTCGGAATTCCTGGATGAGCTCCGGACGTAATTGGGGTCTGCGATGATCCGTTCCGATTTGCCCCTTGAGCCTCTGGCCGATCTGCCCGGCGGGCCGGAGCCGCTGGTGCTGTGCGCCACGGCGCGGCTGGCGCTGGACCTGCGCCGCGCGCATGGCGACCTACAGGTCGCGCGCGGCGCCGTCACCTGGCGCGCGCTGCAAAGCTCGACGCCGGCATTGTGGCTCGATGCGCTGGTTTCGCGGGCGCTGCTCTGCGGCGAGATTCCGCCGGACGCGGCGGCGGGCGGCTTCCTCGGCCAGGTGCAGGAACGCAATCTCTGGGAGCAGGCGATCGCCAGGGACACCGGCGCGGCCGCCGAGCTGTTCGATAGCGAGGGCATGGCGCTGGCGGCGATGGAAGCGGCGAGCCTGCAGCGCGCCTGGCGCATCGAGGTCCCCGCGGCGTTTTACAACAGCGAATACCTCGCCTGGCTACACTGGCGCGAGGCTTTCGAAGCCGCCAGCCGCAGCGGCGACTGGCGCGGCATGGACGAGATCCTCGCCTGGCGCATCGCCTGCATCGAGCGCGGCATCGGCGGCTTGCCGGCGCGGATTGGCCTGGCCGGTTTCGTCACGCCCGATCCCGTGGTTTCGCGCCTGCTGCTGGTGCTGGAAGAGCGCGGCGTCGAACTGTTCCGCGTCGATTTCGGCTGCGGCCGGGAGGTGGCGGCGCGCGGCGTCGAATGCCCGGACGGCGAGGCCGAATGCCGGGCCGCGGCGGCCTGGGCGCGCCAGCGTCTGGCGCAGGCGGGCGATGCGCGGCTGCGCCTGCGCATCGCCGTGGCCGAGCTGCCGGCGCGCCGCCGCCAGCTCGATGCCGCGCTGGCCGATGCGCTGCATCCCGCTGCCGTCGGCGCAGGCTGGGCCGCGCAGGAACGCGATTACGAATTCGTCGGCGGCGAGCCGCTGGCGGAGCGGTCGCTGGTCGACACGGCGCTGTCCCTGCTGCACATTTACGCCAGTCCGCGCCGCATCGCGCAGGCGAACTTCGGCGCCTTGCTCTGCGCGCCGGGCTGGTCGGCCGACGTGGATGAGGCCGACGTCCGCGCCAGCATCGAAGCCGGCCTGCGTGAACTGCTGCCGCCCGAGGCCGGCCTGGAGCGTTTTCGCGCGGCCATCGGCCGCCTTGCCGTCCGTGCTCCGGCGCCGCGACTGCTGGCGCAGCTCGACGCGCTGCTGGCAGCCACGCGCGCGGCAACGCGCCGCCAGGCGCCCTCGGCCTGGGGCAAGGCCTTTGCTGAATTGCTCGACGCACTCGGCTGGCCCGGTCAGCGTTCGCTGCTGGCGGCGGATGCCGGCGCGGTGGATGAATTGCGCGAACTGATGGCGGGCCTGTCTGCGCTGGACGCCATCCTCGGCCGCATCGATCGCGGCGAGGCGCTGCGCCAGTTGCGCCGGCAGTGCCGCGATCGCGCCTTCCGTGCCGGCCGTAGCAAGGCGCCGCGCGTCGAAGTCTGCAGCCTGGACGAAGCCACGGCCGGCGCGGTGGATGGCCTCTGGGTGATCGGCGTGAACGAGGGCGCCTGGCCGCCCGCGCCACGCCCCAATCCCATCCTGCCGGCCGAGTTGCAGCGCCGCGCCGGGATTCCCGCCGCGCGCGCCGACTATCTCGCCGATGCCGCGCGCGAGACACAGGCGCTGTGGTGCGCCAGCGCGCCCGACGTGGTCTTCTCCTGGTCGCAGAAGGAAGGCGAGAAGGCGCTGCGCCCCAGCCCGTTGCTGGCCGGGCTTGCCCGCGCAATGCAGGAAGCAGGGCCAGCAGGGCCGCTGCCGCTGGTCGGTTCCGGCGAAATCGAACTCATCGATGACGCCGTGCTGGAGCGCATCGTCGATGGAGTGCTGGAGCGCATCGTCGATGGAGTGCTGGAGCGCATCGTCGACGCGCGTGCCCCCGAACTCGGCCCCGCGGAGGAAATCCACGGCGGCACCGGCCTGCTGGCGGCCCAGGCCGCCTGTCCGGCCTGGGCTTTCCATCAGTACCGGCTTGGCGCCGCCGTGTTGCCGGCGCCGACTTTCGGCCTCGATGCGCTGGCGCGCGGATCGCTCCTGCATGCGGCGCTGGAAGCCTTCTGGACCGGGCGCGGGCTGGCCGAGCTGGCCGAGCTGCTGGCGATGGATGCCGACCTGCGCGCGGCCGAGATCGCCCGCGTCGTGGCGCTGGCGCTCGACGCATATGAACGCGACGCCGTCGAGCCGCTGGCGGCGCGTCTGCGCCGCCTCGAAGCGCAGCGCCTCGCCGAACTGCTGGCGACCTGGCTGGAGGTCGAAGCCACGCGTCCGCCTTTCCGCGTTCTCGCCTGCGAAGAACGCCACCGCCTCGACATCGAGGGCTTGTCGATCAATGTGGTGGTCGACCGCGTCGATGAACTCGGCGACGGGCGCCTGGCCATCATCGACTACAAGAGCGGGCGCAGCGACAGGACCGGCAGCTGGGGCGCCGCGCGCATCCTCGAACCGCAACTGCCGATCTACGCCGCGCTGGCCTTTCCCGATCGCGCCGTGGCCGCCGTCGCGCTGGCGCGCGTGACGCGCGAGGAGCCGGCCTTCTTCGGCGTCGCCGGGAGCGAAGGGCTGCTGCCCGGAGTCAAGTCGCTCGAACAACAGCGCCGACGCTATGACGCCGACGACTTTCCCGACTGGGATGCCTTGCGTGCGCGCTGGGCCGAGCGGCTGCGCGAAGTCGCGCGCGAGGTCAGGGATGGCGTCGCCGCCGTGGTGTTCGCGGACGAGAATGACCTCCAATATTGCGACGTCAAGCCGCTGCTGCGTCTTGCCGAGCGCCGCCAGCAGCTGGAAGCGGAGGGCGAATGAACACCGATTTGCTCGCCGAAGACGACTTCAACCGCCGCCGTGCGCTCGATCTCGACTCCTTCATCATCGAGGCCCCGGCCGGGGCGGGCAAGACCGAGCTGCTGACCCAGCGCTACCTGCGTCTGCTGGCGATTGTCGACGAGCCCGAAGAGATCGTCGCCATCACTTTCACCAACAAGGCGGCCGGCGAAATGCGGAGCCGCATCGCCGAAAGCCTCGAACGCGCCCGCGATGGCGTGGCGCCCGAGGCGGCGCACAAGCGCATCACCTTCGATCTGGCGCGGGCGGCGCTGGCCCGCTCGGCGGCGCGCGACTGGCGCATCGAAACCCAGCCGGGCCGCCTGCGCCTGACCACCATCGACGCCCTGTGCGCCGGCCTGGCGCGGCAGATGCCGCTGCTGTCGCGCTTCGGCGCCCAGCCGGCGACGGTCGAGGATGCCGGGCGGCATTACCGCGAAGCGGCGCGGCGGGCCCTGGACCATCTCGAGGACGGCGCCGAGGGCGCCGATCACGCGGCGGCCGTGGCGGCGGCGCTGGGCTGGATGGACAACGACGCGGCGCGCCTGATCGAACTGCTGGTGGCGATGCTGGCCAGGCGCGAACAGTGGCGCCCGCTTTTGCAAACTCGCGCCGCGCTCGACGCTCCGGAATCGGTGATAGGCGAGGCGCTGGAGGAGATGCTGGCCGAGGAACTCGCGGAGCTGGCGCGGACGCTCGATGCCGCATGGCAGGCGCCCTGGATGCCGCTGGCGCGCTTTGCCGCCGCGCAACCGGGCGGCGCGAATTTGGCAAACCCGCTTGCCGAATGGATGCAGACCTTGTCCCCCGAGATCGCCGAGCTGCCGCGCTGGCGTGCGCTGGCCGGCTTCCTGTTGACGCTGGACGACACGCCGCGCAAAACAGTGAATGTCAAGAACGGTTTCCCCGCCGGCAAGGAGTGCAAGGCGCAGAAGGAAGCCATGCTTGCCGCGCTGGAAACCCTGGACGAGATCCAGGTCGCGGCGCTGGCGCGCTTGCGCCGCCTGCCGACGCCGGAGCACGGCAACGACGACATCGTGCGCGCCCTGGCGCGGCTGATGAAGCTCGCCGCCGCCGAGCTGTGGCTGGTGTTCCGCGAGGCCGGCGAAGTGGATTTCGGCGAACTGGCCGCGCGCGCCATTGCCGCGCTGGGCGACGAGATGGATCCGACGGAACTCGGCCTGCGCCTCGACTGGCGCATCCGCCACCTGCTGGTCGACGAATTCCAGGACACCAGTCCGACCCAGATCGAACTGCTGCAGCGGCTGACGGCGGGATGGACTGGTGCAAACGGCGCGGGCGACGGCCGCACGCTGTTCTGCGTCGGCGATCCGATGCAGTCGATCTACCGTTTTCGCAAGGCCGAAGTCGGGCTCTTCCTGCGCGCCAAGTCGCACGGCATCGGCGGGCTGGCCCTCGAACCCCTGCGCCTGTCGCGCAACAACCGCGCCTGCGCGCCGGTTGTCGAGTGGATCAACAGCGGCTTCCCGCAACTCTTTCCGGCACATGACGAAGCCGTGCGCGGCGAGATCGCCTACCGGCGCTTCGTCGCCACGCGCGAGGATTTGCCCGATGCCGGCGTTGCCGTGCATGCGCTGGCGGCCGCCAAGGGCGACAGCGCGGCGGCGGAGCGCATGGAGGCCGAGCGTGTGGCGGCTCTGATCGCTGCGGAGTGGCGCGCCGATCCGCAGCGCCGCATCGCCGTGCTGGTGCGGGCGCGCAACCACCTCGCGGGCCTGGTCGCCGCCATGCGCCGCCTTCAGCCGGGCTGGCGCTACACGGCGGTCGAGATCGAAGCGCTGGCCGGACGACAGGCGGTGCAGGACCTGATCTCGCTGACGCGCGCCCTGCATCACCGTGGCGACCGCCTGCACTGGCTGGCCGTCCTGCGCGCGCCCTGGTGCGGCCTGACCCTGGCCGACCTGCATGCGCTGGCAGGCGACGATCACCAGGCGACGATCTGGTCGTTGCTGAACGATGCCAAGCGCATGGAACGCTTGTCGGCCGATGGCCGCCAGCGCCTCGCCCATCTGCGCGAGGTCATGGCCGAGGCGCTGGCGGGGCAGGGCAGGCAGTCGCGCCGGCCCTGGGTCGAGGACGCCTGGAAAAAGCTCGGCGGGCGCGCCTGCCTGGTCGATGGCGCGGCGCTGGCCGATGTGCGCGCCTTCTTCAATCGCCTCGATGAGCTCGATGCGGCCGGGCGCTTCGCGCTCGACAGCCTGGAAGACGACATGGCGCGCCTGTTCGCCGCACCCGATGCGCAGGCCGATGGCCGCCTGCAGCTGATGACCATCCACAAGGCCAAGGGCCTGGAGTTCGATACCGTGATCCTGCCCGGCCTGCATCGTTCGACGCCGCCGCAGGAAGCTTCCTTGCTGGCCTGGGACAGCTTCCCGCTGGAGCAGGGCGAGCGCCTTGTCGTCGCACCGGTGAATCGCCGCCGCCGGCGCGTCAAGGGCGAGCCGACGGTGTACGATTTCCTGCAGGATCTGGAGCGCGAACGCACCGGCAACGAGGCGGCGCGCGTGCTCTATGTCGCCGTCACGCGCGCGGTGCGGCGCCTGCACCTGGTGGCCGTGGCCGCGCGCAACGATGACGGGACGCTGGCCGCGCCGCCGGCGAATTCCCTGCTGGCGCGGCTGTGGCCGCTGGTCGAGGCGGACTTTGCCGCCGCCGCGCCAGCGGCGCCGGCGCCCGCCGGCGCTGGTCCGGACCCCGCGCAGTTCGTGCCGCGCCTGCAGCGCCTGGTCGCGCCCGCGATCCCGCAGGCCTGGCGCGCGCCGCCGCCGCCCGCTGCGCCGCCCTTGCGCGAAGACAGCGTGGATGCACTGGCCGCCGATGTCGGTACGCTGGTGCATGCGCTGCTGGAACTCGCCGCCACCTCGCCCGGCGACTGGCCGGCGAAAACCATCGAGGCGCGCCGGCCGGGCTTCGAGCGCTGGCTGGCCGGGCGCGGCTGGCCAGGGGCGGCGGCGCAAAGCGGGGCCGCGCGCGCCGCGCGCCTGCTGGCAACGACGCTGGAAAGCCGGGATGGCCGGTGGGTGCTGCGCCCGCGCGCCGACTCCGGTGCCGAAATGGCCATTGCAAGAGTCGGCGCCGGCGGGACGGCGGAAACCCGCGTGGTCGACCGCAGCTTCGTCGAGGATGGCGTGCGCTGGATCATCGACTACAAGACGGCCGACCTCGGCGCCGCCGCCGACGGCGCAAGGCTTGCGGCCCATGCCGGACGCTACCGGCCGCAACTGGAATCCTACGCCGCCCTGTTCGCCGCCGAGGGTCTGCCGCGGCGCCTGGCGGTCTTTTATGTTGCACATGGCATGCTGGCAACTCTGGACTACAATTCATCCAACGACTGAGCTTTCCAGCTTCTGCCGCTTCGCTCGATGCCGACACAGGCGGCACGAGCCTGCACTGAAACTTCGTTTGGGGAGAGAGACATGTCCGACAGCAAATATCGCCTCGTGACGCGCAGCGATTTCGATGGCCTGGTCTGCGCCGTTCTGCTCAACGAACTCGACATGATCGACGAGATCAAGTTTGTCCATCCCAAGGACATGCAGGATGGCAAGATCGAAATTTCCGAACGCGACATCACCACCAATCTGCCCTTTGTTCCCGGTGTGCATCTGGCTTTCGATCATCACGTTTCCGAAACCTTCCGCAACCCCGGCGAGCGACCCAACCACATCATCTACCCCGATGCGCCGTCCGCCGCGCGGGTGGTGTTCGAGCACTTCGGCGGCAAGAACCGTTTTCCGGCGCCTTTCACCGAAATGCTGATCGCCGTCGACAAGAGCGACTCGGCGAATTTCACGCGGCAGGAAATCCTCGACCCGAAGGACTGGGTGCTGCTCAACTACATCATGGATTCGCGCACCGGCCTGGGCCGCTTCCGCGAGTTTCGCGTCAGCAACTACCAGCTGATGATGGACCTGATCGCCTACTGCCGGCATCACGGCATCGACGAGATCCTGGCCCTGCCGGACGTCAAGGAGCGCGTCGATCTGTATTTCGATCACGTCGACAAGGGCAAGGAACAGATCAGGCGCTGCACCAAGGTGTACAAGAATCTCGCGGTGCTCGACCTGCGCCGCGAACCCATCATCTTCGCCGTCAATCGTTTCATGGTTTATGCGCTGTTCCCCGAGGTGAATATCTCCATCCATGTCCTGTGGGGCGTGCAGAAGCAGAACACGGTGTTCGCCTGCGGCAAATCGATCGTCAATCGCACATCGACCACCAACATCGGCGAAATGATGCTGTTCTACGGCGGCGGCGGCCACGAGAACGCCGGCACCTGCCAGATCGCCAACGACAAGGCCGATACCGTGCTGCAGGAATTAATCACCAACATCAACGACGACGGCTGAAACCTTGTGATAAATCTGCTGCGCGTGCCGGATCGGGGATTGGGCGGTGCTCGCTATCCTCACATATGAAGGACATATGCTCCGGTAGCTGCGCTCCGGCCGCACCCCGCTGCGGCCCGCTCGCGACGATTTCTTCACAAGGTTTGCGCTAGCTCCGGCAGCCGCTAGTGCCGGAGCGATCTGCCTCTCATGTCACTCCTCGAAATCCGCAACGTAACCCGCCGCTTCGGTGCGCTCGAGGCGGTGAAGGATGTTTCGCTGGCCATCGAGGCCGGCGAGTTCTTCACCCTGCTCGGTCCTTCGGGCTGCGGCAAGACCACCATCCTGCGCATGATCGCCGGCTTCGATGCGCCGGACGAAGGCGAGATCCTGCTCGACGGCAAATCGCTCGCCGGCGTGCCGCCGGAGCGGCGGCCCCTGCATACCGTATTCCAGAGCTACGCCCTGTTTCCGCACATGACCGTGGCCGGCAACATCGCCTTTCCGCTGGAGATGGCCGGAGAGTCGGCGCCGGCGATACGGCGCCGCGTCGATGAAACCCTGGCGCTGGTGCACCTCGAAGACAAGGCCGCCAGCTTCCCCCATGAACTCTCCGGCGGGCAGAAGCAGCGCGTGGCGCTGGCACGCGGCCTGGTGAACCAGCCGCGCCTGTTGTTGCTCGACGAGCCGCTCGGCGCGCTCGATGCCAAGCTGCGCGTCGAAATGCAGATCGAATTGATCGCGCTGCAGCGCGAAGTCGGCATCACCTTCGTCTTCGTCACCCACTCGCAGCAGGAGGCGCTGGCGCTGTCGCACCGCATCGCGGTGATGCGCGACGGCCGCGTCGAACAGCTCGACGAGCCGGACACGCTCTACTCGGCACCGGCCAATCGCTTCGTCGCCGACTTCATCGGCAAGATCAACCTGATCGAGGTCGAGGTCACGGCGTCGAGCAAGGTGCTGCTGGGCCTGCGCGCCGCCGGCCTGGGCGAGATCGCGGCGACCGACCCGCGGCCGCTCGCGGTGGGCGAGCGCGGCGCCTTCGCGCTACGCCCCGAGCTGATCCGCGTCCATGGCCACCGCGAGTCGGCCGACCTGAAGAACCGCTTCGAAGGCCGCGTGCGCGAGCTGCTGTATCTCGGCGACGTCACGCTGTACAAGGTGGAACTCGCCAACGGCGCCGTGATCGAGGCGCTGATGCCCAACGCCGCGCCGGGCCGCGCCAAGTTCCACGAGGTCGGCGATGCCGTCTGGGTCTGCTGGCGCCATGACGCCGGCGTGTTCCTGAAAAATTAGCGCGCGACCCGCCATGTCCGCACCGCGCAGCCAGCCCGCAGGTTTCACCCGATGGATCGTCACGCTGCCGCCGACGCTCTTCCTGCTGTTCTTCTTCCTGCTGCCGGCGCTGATCGTGGTCATGGCCGGATTTCGCGAGACCGGCGAGTTCGGCGGCCTCGCGCCGCTCGACAGCTTCGCGGCACTCTCGCTGGATGCCTACCGCTTCCTGCTCGGCGACGTCATCTACCTGGAAATCTTCGCCCGCTCCTTCTTTGTCGCGGCGCTGACCACGCTGCTGTGCATCGTGCTGGCCTATCCGCTGGCCTGGCTGATCGCCAGGAGCCCGAAACAGCGCCGCGACCTGCTGGTGCTGCTGGTGATCCTGCCCTTCGCCAGCAACTTCCTGGTCCGCATCTATGCCTGGATCATGATCCTGGGGCCGGCCAACCTGCTATATACGCCCTTCGCGGTGATCGCCGGCATGGTCTATGCGCACCTGCCCTTCATGGTGCTGCCGCTCTACACCAACCTCGAAAAGCACGACCCGGCGCTGCTCGAAGCCGCGCAGGACCTCGGCGCCAATGCCTGGACGCGCTTCTGGCGGGTGACCTTCCCGCTTTCGCTGCCCGGCATCTTCTCCGGTTCGGCGCTGGTCTTCATCCCCGTGCTCGGCATGTTCGCCGTGCCCGAGCTGCTGGGCGGCACCGGCGACATCCTGATCGGCAACCTGATCAAGGAACAGTTCCTCGAAAACCGCGACTGGCCGCTGGGCTCGGCGCTCTCGATCATGCTCACGGCCTGCGTGCTGGGGCTGGCAGGTCTCGCCGCCTGGGCAGCGAAGCGCGGCCTGCACGGCACGGAGGCAGTGTCGTGAGCAAGGGCCGCTTCTGGTTGTGGGCGGCATCCCTGCTGACCTACGCCTTCCTCTACATCCCGCTGGCGGTGGTGGTGCTGTTCTCCTTCAACGATTCGCTGCTCAATGCCGAATGGGTCGGCTTCACCACGCGCTGGTATGTCAAGCTGCTGCACGACGACGACATGCTGCGCGCCGCCGCCAATTCGCTCTTGATCGCGCTGGTGTCCTCCAGCATGGCGACGCTGCTCGGCGCCATGGCCGGGCTGGCGATGCACCGCTACCGGCCGCGCTGGCTGCCCTTCCTGGTGCTGACGCCGGTGGCGATGCCGGAAATCCTGCTCGGCGTCTCGCTGCTGCTGTTCTTCCGCCAGGTGCTGGACCTCTCGCTGGGCCTGTTCTCTATCCTCGTCGCGCACATCACCTTCAGCATCGGCTTCGTCGCCGTCATCGTCCGCGCGCGGCTGGCCGGCATGGACGAAAGCATCTTCGAAGCGGCGCGCGACCTCGGCGCATCGCCATGGCTGACTTTCCGCCGCGTTACCCTGCCGCTGATCATGCCGGCGCTGGTGGCCGGCTTCCTGATGGCCTTCACGCTCTCCATCGACGATTTCGTCATTACCTTCTTCGTCGCCGGCGTCGGCGTGAATACCCTGCCGCTGCAGATCTACTCGATGATCAAGGTCGCCGTGACGCCCGAGGTCAATGCCATTTCCACGCTGCTGATGGCGCTGACCCTGAGCCTGATCCTCGTCGCCAGCCGCTTCGCGCCAGACGTGCTGAAAGGGCGGCAATGAAAACGCGGTTCGCCGGCGTAGAATATTGCTCATGGAACGCATCGTCAGCCGCCACCCGTTGAAGCAACAGCCGCGCGATACCGAGTACTGGTTGTCGCGTCCGGTTTCGGAACGGCTGGATGCCGTGGAGCAGTTGCGCCTTGCCTGGCTCGAAAGCCATCCCGATGCTGTCCAGGGACTTCAAAGAGTTTGTCGAGTCGTTAGTTTGCATTCTGACGACTCTGAAAACCTGCTCTGAATCACCGTCTCCCAGGCGCCGACTTCTGGCCTGCGCGCTGACTCTGTTGGCCGGCTCGGTATTTGCCCAGGCACCGGCGCAGGGCCGCTATCGCTGCTACGAGCCGCCGGGCTATGGCGTCATGGCCTGGTTCGATCTTTCCGCCGCCGGGATCGGCGTCAATGGCGACGCGCCGCAAGCGGTCCGCATCGATGTCGCCACGGGACGCATCAATCTGCCGCAAAACGCGCTGCCGCCGTACCGCCACGGTTTCTTCTTTCCGCCCGGCGCGGCGGGCGGCGATGCCGGGCGCGCGACCATCGTCCTTGCCCGCCGTGCCGACCAGCGTCCGGGCCAGCCGGCCTGGGCCGGGTTGCCGCGCTGCTACCTGACGACCCATTGACGCCATGGCTGCCTTGCCGATTCCGAAGCTGTTGCGCCTGATCGCCGCGCTGCTGGCGCTGGCGGCCATGGCCCCGCTCCGCGCCGCCGACATCCTCTACCTCTACAACTGGAACAACTACATCTCCGACGACACCGTGCAGCGCTTCGAGGCGCATTGCCGTTGCCGGCTGAAGCAGGACTACTACTCCGACAACGAGGAAATGCTGGCCAAGCTCGAGGCCGGCGCCGTCGGCTACGACGTGCTGGTGCCGACCGGCAATGCCGTCGAATCGCTGATCCGGCGCAAGGCCCTGCGCGAGATCGACAAGGCGCAACTGCCGAACCTGCGCAACGTCAAGGGCGAATTCCTCGACACCTGGTTCGATCCGGGCAACCGCTACTCGGTGCCCTATGCCACCTCGGTGACGCTGCTCGGCTTCAACGTCGGCAAGATGCAGGAACTCGGCCTGCCCACCGACAGCTGGGCGCTGATCTTCGAGCCGAAGCACCTGCGGAAGATCAAGGGCCGCGTCACCGTGCTCAACAGCCAGCGCGAACTGATGGCCGCCGCGATGCGCTACCTCGGCCATTCGGTGCAGGAACATGACCCGCAGAAATGGGAAGAGGCCAAGCGCCTGATCCTGCGCGCCAAGCCCTACTGGGCCGCCTTCTCCAACAGCACCTACATCAAGGACCTGGCCATCGGCACCATCTGGGTCGCCCACGGCTACTCCAACGACATGTGGCGGGCGCAGCAGGATGCCGCCGCGGCGAAGCGTCCCTTCCGGATCGGCTTCGCCACGCCGAAGGAAGGCGCGGTGCTGGCGGTGGACAACTTCGTGCTGCACAAATCCGGCCGGCGGCCGGACCTGGCGCACCGCTTCATCGACTTCATGCTCGCCGGCGAGAACGCCGCCGACGTCTCCAACCTGATCGGCGCCGGCAACACCAACGCCGCCGCAACGCCGCACATCCTGCCCGAGATCGCCGCCAACCCCGGCATCTTTCCGCCCACAGCCGAGTTGCAACGCCTGGAAATGCTGCGCGACTTCGAGCCGAAACTGCGCCGCACGCTGTCGCGGATGTGGACCGAGATCAAGGTGCGCTGAAGGAGTCGGCGCTGGCGCTACGGCGACTTCGCCGCACCGGCTGGGATTCCATGCTATTGCCAAGATGCCGGATAAATCGTCTAATCCAATCGAGGTATCCATCCTAGGTTTGGTTATGCGTCAAGCCTTCTGCGAGACACTGCAAATTTGCTGTCCAATTCGTTAGCCGATGAGATCATCAATGGAGAAGACCTTTAGCCCGTGGTTCCGATGGAATGACAGAAGCCAATACTCTGGAATTGAGTACCCCGGTATCTATGTTGTGGCCATATCGAGAGCCAACATTTCTGGAGAGACGTTCTCCTTCCGCAAGGAGATTATTTACGTGGGAATGACCAATGCAGTAGCGGGTTTGAAGGGACGACTCAATCAATTCGACAGCACTATTGCTCAGAAGCGTCTTCAACATGGAGGTGCAGATCGTGTGCTATACAAACACCAAGACTACACAGCACTTGTTAAGAAGCTCTATGTCGCCCTTCGCCATTTCCGTTGCTTCCCTGCTAATGAAACACCCACAGATCTCCGCACAATGGGAAAGGTAGCAAATGCCGAGTATCAGTGCATGGCTCAATGTGTTGAAGAACTTGGTGCGTTACCAGAGTTCAACCGAAAGAAAGAAGCCTTGAAGTTCAGTCTTACGCATAGACACGGCCAATCCGCCGCTCAACATGGAAGCGCCGCGAGGCGGCGCTCCGGTTAGCTAGACATTGGGCAGCACGAGATGCGCCGATTCACTCAGTCATGGCCATAGCCGAATCATGACCCTCATCGTAGCGGTCAACGGTCGCGAGTCAATCTGGATGCTTGCCGACCGTCGTCTATCGTATCGGGGGTGTCCTCCAAAAGAGGATGGACGAAAAATTATGTTCATGGAGACGACCGATGGTGTTGCTATTCTCGGCTACGCGGGTTTGGGAGCGACGGCCAGAGGCACCGAGCCCGCTGACTGGATGAGCGCGGTGCTCCGTGGGAGAAAGCTTTCACTGGAGCAGTCGCTCGGAGAACTCGCTGGCGCAATGGAGCGCCAGTTCCCAAAGCACTTAACTGGTATTCCGAGAGATGTCCCCGCTGTACACAACATCCTCATTCCATCCTTGGTCAATGGTGAGGTACGTCTGTACACCATCGATCTCGCGTTCGCGCCGGACCGAAAGACTTATTCGTTCCGCTATACGCGGCACGTCGTGAATCCCGCGGCAGATCGGCCACACCGCACGCCGCGAATCGGACTGGCCGGGTCGGGAGCAATCTGCCTTTTGCGCGACAGACGTTGGATTCGTGATCTACTGCGGCTAGTTCGTGCCTGCGACTCAAAGCGAGTGCCACCGCTCGTGGTCGCAGATCAGCTTGCGAAAATCAATGAGTTGGCTCATCGAAATACCGCTGATGGAACTGTCGGCCCGCGTTGCATCGTCGCTTGGCGTCACAGAAAGTTGGGTGTACACGTGGGTGGCGGTGGGCATCAGTTCTATGACGGTACAAAGCGCACAGGTGACTCCGGCGCGTTACCTACTATCGCCAATGGGATGGACGTACAAGCGCTGGTGCAAGCGATGATGCCCCACGTGATGGCGCAAATGAGCAAACTACTAACAGGCGGATCGGCAGGCGAACTAGACGTCGCAAAGATGAACGCGGACGTCGCAAAGCTGCCCGAGCACCCAGACGAAAACCTTAAGTAACTATCGAGCATAGACACAGTGATGTTGCTCAAACCAATCCACCGGACCTTGCGCAAAAGCCGCACAGTCCGACGAATTCAGATGTTGAGGCGATCCATATCAACATATGGCATTGTGTATGGGCTAATGCTACTCTGTGTCCATGGCAAAAACTCGCTTTGATTGGGACCCTGCCAAGGACGCCGAGAATCAGGGAAAGCACGGGGTTTCCTTTTCCCGTGCCCAATACGCCTTTGCGGACCCGCAGCGCGTGATTGCCAAAGACGAGACGCACACCCAGACCGAAGAGCGGTTCTATTGCTTTGGCGAAGTCGATGGTGGTGTGCTCACGGTGCGGTTCACTTATCGCGCTTCGGTTATTCGAATCATCGGCGCCGGCTATTGGCGCAAAGGAAAGGCGATCTATGAGCGCGAAAACGAGTAAGGCGAGTTTCGCTAAAACGCAGCGTAGCGAAGTTTCAGAGAAGGCAAATGCCGGCGCCAGCCGCCCTTATGCCGCACCTAAAATTAAATACACCGATGAACCCCTTGGCAAGGTTCAAGTGGTTGCCGACTTCCTCCCTTCGCCGGCCGAGTTGGCATTTCGTGAAGAAGGTGTGAAGGTAACTCTGGCTCTGAGCAAGAAGAGTATCGAGTTCTTCAAGTCGGAGGCTACAAAGCATCACACTCAGTATCAACGCATGATTCGTCGGCTCATCGATGCATATGTTGATGCCCAGGCCCCAACCCGTCGTTCGAGTAGACCTCGCGCATGAAGCCGTGCAAGGCCGTTCGACTTCGACGCTGGACACCCTGCCTCAAGCCGCATTGCTTTACCGAGTTCCGCAAAGCCGCATCCATTTCCGTCACATAAACAAAAATCAGGAGGCAGCAAATGACTTTCGGCGAATCCATCAGCACCTGTTTTTCCAAATATGCCGCGTTTGACGGGCGGGCCTCCCGGTCGGAATACTGGTGGTGGTTCCTGTTTACCTTCCTGGCCTCGGCGGCGTCGGGCATCGTCAGCGAGACCCTGTCCGCGCTTTTTTCCCTGGCAGTTCTGCTGCCGTCCCTGGCGGTGGGCGCGCGGCGGCTGCACGACACGGACCGCAGCGGGTGGTTTCTGCTGCTCTGGTTCATTCCGATCATTGGCTGGATCGTCCTGATCGTGTGGGCGATACAGGAAGCCAAGGAACCGAATCGTTTCTGAGCGGCGGCGCGGGGTTCAGTTTTCTCCCGGTGAACGCTGAGTCGACTGAATCGTGCTGAAAGTCTGGCTCAGCGGAGTTTCCGCGCTCGTACTGTTCGCCGGCATCGCCTGGTATCTGGCGCCGCTGCAGCCCAATGTCCTTACGCTGCAACTGGCATTTTCGCCGCGGGCGTTTGCCGAGGTCATCCATGCCTGGTCGACCGACGACCTGTTGCGCTATCGGGCGCATCTGCCCTACGACTTCCTGCTGCTGGCCTGCTATGGCTGGTTCGGCTGGCTGCTGGTTTCCCGCACGACACTCTTCGCCGCGCAGCCTGCCGCGTTGCGGACTTTGGCGATGTGGCTGCTGCCCCTGGCCGCTGCGTTCGACGCGACGGAGAATGCATTTCACTGGTGGCTGACGGAAGTTCCCCGCTTCGGCATCGCCTGGGCCTACGCTGTTTCCGCCGCCTGCGCCGCAGGCAAGTGGTTGCTGCTGCTGGCCTGGCTGCTCGCCGTGTTGTATGCGCTCGACGGCGGCGGGGACTGACCGGCGATCGGGGCGCAGCCCGGGCGGTTTCTGCCGCCGTAGCGTCGGCGCCGACTATTGCCGGGCGCCAATCATGAACCGGCTGCCATGCCGGCGGCGCGTTAAAATATCGAAAAACATGCAGGAGGAACCATGAAGTATCACTTGGCGAAACAGGGCGATGAGGTCGTCGTCAGCTTCGAGCAACTCGAGGGGCAGGCGCAGACGGTGATCGACGCCATCGTCCGCTGTCGCGCCAAGGCATCGGCCTGTCCGGCGGGGGTGTGCGTCAAGATCGGCGGCATGGAGACCTGCGGCGAGGGCAACGCGCTTGCCGTCAGGCTGAAGCCGCGCGGGCAGTCGGAGCTCGACGTGGCGAGCCTCGGCGAATGCCTGAAATATCATTTGCCGAAGGATATCGGCAGCTGATTCTCAGACCTGCAGCACTGCGAGCAGGTCCTGTTCCAGCTTGACCAGCGTGGCCGTATGCGCCAGTTCCTTGCCGCTGATGAGAAAGCTGTCCTCGACGCGTTCGCCCAGGGTGGAAATCTTCGCCGTGTGCAAGGTGATGCCGTGCTGGCCCAGCACCCGGGCGACGCCGTAAAGCAGGCCGGGCCGGTCGGCGGCGGTAAGCGACAACAGGTACTGGCTGCCGCGCTCGTCGGCGCGGATATCCACTTCGGGCGTCACCGGGAAGTGCTTTACCTGGCGTGACAGGCGCCCGCCGAAGGAGGCGGGCAGCGGCGGCAGCTGAGTCAGCTGTTCGGCGATGTCGTGTTCGATCAGGGCGATCATGTCGCGATAGGGCAGGCTGTCGTCGGTGGCGAAGACGACGAAGCTGTCCAGTGCGTAGCCGTGGCGAGTGGTGTGGATCTTGGCGTCGACGATGCTGAAGCCCAGGCGCGCGAAGAAGCCGCAGAGGCGGGCGAACAGCAGCGGCTGGTCGGGCACGTAGACCATGACTTGCAGGCCTTCGCCCATCGGGTTGAGGCGCGCGCGCACCACCGGTTCGGCGGCGAGGGGACGATGGTAGAGGGTGCGTGTATGCCAGGCGATTTCATCGGCGGCATGGCGCATGAAGTAGCCGGTATCGAGCTGGCTCCACAGATCGAGTTCAACGTCGGGGCGCAGGCCATGGTAGCGCAGGATTCCGCGCGCCTCTTCCTGCCGCTCCGCCACGCCGGTGAGCTGCAGCACCGTGGTGCCCTTGAGCACGGCGGCGGTCATGCGGAACAGGTCTTCCAGCAGCTTGCCCTTCCAGGCGTTCCAGACCTTCGGGCTGGTGCCGCGGATGTCGGCCACGGTGAGCAGATAAAGCCCGGTCAGCTGGCGCATGCTGCCGACCCTGGCGGCAAAGGCGAGGATGACGTCGGGATCGGCCAGGTCCTGCTTCTGCGCGACTTGCGACATGGTCAGGTGCTGTTCGACGAGGAAGAGCACCAGCGCGGCATCGTCGCCGGCGATGCCGTGGTCGCGGCAGAAGGCGGCGGCGTCGCGCTTGCCCAGTTGCGAGTGGTCGCCGCCGCGGCCCTTGGCGATGTCGTGGAACAGCGCGGCGATGTAGAGCAGCCAGCGCTTGTCGAAGCCGCTCATCAGGCGCGAGCAGAACGGGTACTCGTGGGCGAACTCGGGCATGACGAAGCGCCGCAGGTTGCTCATCACCTGCAGGATGTGCTGGTCGACGGTATAGACGTGGAACAGGTCGTGCTGCATCTGGCCGACGATGCGGCCGAAGGCGGGCAGGTAGCGGCCGAGGATGTCGTACTGGTTCATGCGCCGCATCGGGTGGATCAGGTGCTGCTGCTGGAACAGCTTGAGGAACAGCGTGCGATTCTGCGGGTCGCGGCGGAAGGCGGCGTCGATGCAATTCTGCGAGCGCCACAGGGCGCGCAGCGTGCGCGGCGTCATGCCCTTGATCTCGGAGCGCTGCATCTGCAGCAGGAAGCATTCGAGCATGGCGCGCGGATGGCGCTGGAAGACGTCTTCATCGCGCACGTCGAGATGGTCGCGCACCATCTGGAAGTGGGCATCGACGATGATCGGCGGCCCCTGCCGCACCGGCAGCAGGCGATCGGTCAGCACCTGCATCACCAGCGAATTGAGCTGCGTCACCAGCTTGGCATTCTGGTAGTAACGCTGCATCAATACTTCGGACGCACGCTTGGATTCGGTCGGCCCGATGCCCATGGCGCCGGCCAGCTTTTCCTGGTGATCGAACAACAGCCTGTCTTCGCGGCGGCCGGCGAGCAGGTGCAGTTCGATGCGCAAGTCGGAGAGCAGGCGGTCGGCGCGTTCGAACTGGCGCACTTCCTGTGCGGTGATCAGCCCGGCGCGGGCCAGGGATTTCCAGTCGTCGCCGATCCCGGCTGCCTGCGCCACCCACTGGATTACCTGCAGGTCGCGGCGGCCGCCGGGGCTTTCCTTGCAGTTGGGTTCCAGGCTGTAGGGCGTGTCGTTGAACTTGGCGTAGCGCTCGGCCTGCTCCAGCTGCTTGGCCCTGAAGAAAAACGCCGGTTCCAGCGCGGCATTGCAGCTTTGCTCGAAATCGTCATAGAGCGCACGCGAACCGGCCAGGTAGCGTGCCTCGAGCAGCGAGGTTTGCACCGTGATGTCGCGCGCGGATTCATCGAGGCACTGGTTGACGCTGCGTACGCTGTGGCCGATGTCGAGGCCGATGTCCCACAGCAGGCCGATCAGTTGCTCCAGTTGCAGTGCGGCCCCAGGCGCATGGGGTGTGTATTGTTCGTCCGGTACCAGGATCAGCAGGTCCACGTCGGAGCCGGGATATAGCTGGCCGTGCCCGTAGCCGCCAACGGCCACCAGCGCGCAGTTTGCGGGCATGGCGAGCGCGGCCCATATTTCCTGCAGCACGCCATCGACCAGCACGACACGGCCCTTCAGCAAGGCAGGGCCATCCTTCCTGTCGCGCCACATCAGGGCCAGGTCCTGCTGACCCGCAGTCAGGCGCTGTCGCGCCGCGGCGGCCAGTTCGCGCAGTTCGCTCATGGCATGCAAAAGTACAGGACCTGAGTCGTCGTTCTCAGGGATTGATCCGGATATGGGATGGGCAGGGCGGCGCGCCGGCGGAAAGCGTCATCACCTCGACGCCGGTTTCGGTGA